>DATACQ010000303.1:0-3331 GCA_036258955.1 Binatia bacterium | reverse complement strand
AGAACATAGACGGGTTGCACAAGCTCGCCGGCATTTCTGAGGCCAAGTTAGTTGAGCTACACGGCACGGATCGGCTCATCACCTGTCTTAACTGCGCCAAGCGCTATGAACCAGCGCAGATCTACGAGCATTTAGGCGATGAGTTCACTGCGCCCATTTGCGACGAGTGCGGCGGTTTTCTCAAATCGGCGAACGTTTCTTTCGGCCAGTCGATGCCGCTCGACGCCATGCAGCGAGCGCAACGCTGGAGCGAAAGCGCGGAGATATTCGTTGTGATCGGCTCGTCCCTGCAAGTTCAGCCCGCCGCCACTTTCCCTGTAATCGCCAAACGTAGCGGCGCACTGCTCGCGATCGTCAATCGCGACGGGACCCCGCTCGATGATCTCGCCGATTTTGTTCATCACGGCGCCATCGGTGATTTCTTCCGGGAGCTGAATGGTTTGCTTTTGCACGCTTAACCAGGCGCATCATCCGCGCAGGAAGCGCGGTTTTTATAAACTCCTATTCAGCCCGGATTCCGCAGTTCGTGTAGATGCGGAGGCGAGGAGCAAACCTTTCGTAGCGAAGCCAATAGATTCTGCCTCTGACCGGACGTCGACCAGCGGTGCTTTGTGCCCTGCCAAAACTTTTAAACCATCGGCAGCGAAAAGGGCGGAAATGACTTTGAAACTGCATGCTCGAGTGTCTTCCCTACTTCAGGCTCGCCCCTCGCTCGCGCAGTAGGTGGGTTCAACTGCGGAATCCGGGTTCAGCTTAGTGCGGAGCCGACCTGATAGCTGAATACAGATTGTTGACGACTCTTCTCCACTGAAAACTAGCTGCCGCTCGTGCTGAGCAGGATTTTGCGGGCGCCGGTCTTGCCGGCGTGCTGTACAGCTTCAATGCCCTGCTGTAACGGATAAACTTTCTCGATCAAGGGCGTCACCGAAACGAGCTTATCTTTCAGCGCCTCGAGAGCCGGCGGGAAGCGGCCGCAACGCGATCCGACGAGATTGATCTCGTTGATCACGACCGATGCAAGCGAGACTTCGTGCTTGGCCGCAATGGTGCTCTTGAGCACAAGCGTGCCGCGCGGGCGCACTGCGGTAAGCGCGAGCTCGAGCCCGGATGCAGAACCGGTCGCTTCCACAACGATGTCGAACAATCGCGCTTGCCAGTTGTTCAATAATAGCGTTTTTACTCCTAATCCTTTGACCAGCTTAAGCTTATCTTCATGTTTGCCCAATAACGTCACCTTCGCGCCGGTAAGGCGCAGCGCCTGCGCGCAAAGATAGCCCAGTTTGCCCTCACCCACGACGAGAACTTCCTCGTTCGGCGTCACTTGAACCTGCTCGAGAATTTCGAAGGCCGCAGCGAGCGGTTCGGTAAAAACCGCTTCTTCATCGAGGACGTTTTCCGGCACGTCATGGAGATTCGCGGCCGGAATGGCAACATATTCCGCGAACGTACCGTCCGCATTGAGAATACCCATGACCGAGCGGTTGGGACAATGACGACCGAGACCACTTACGCAAGCCTCGCACGTTCCGCAAGCGAAGTTGATCTCGCCCACAACTCGCTTCCCGATAAGCACGCTTGGCCCGGCGCTCACGGTGCCGACGAACTCGTGGCCCGGCACGCCCCTGAATCCCATATAGCCTCTGAAGATCTGTAAATCGGTGGAACAAACTCCCGCGAGATGTATTTTCACCAACGTCGTCTGGCTTGGAGTGGCCGCCTCTGCTCCAAGGCTTGGGATGGGATAGGAGGAATCGACTCTGAGCTCGCTACCATTCCAAAAGAGAGCTTTCACTGTACTTGAGTTCGCTCTAGGATCTCAGTGGCCGTGCCCATTTTGTATTCGGCGCAGGTACCAGCTCTCCATCGACATAGATCTCGCAGCCGCGTTCGTGGAAAAAACAGACGAGCCCTTTGATTTTCGGACACTCGGGAATCGGCTCCATATAGCCCCAAACGAGATCCCTAAAACTTTCGTTGCCGAGCCTCACGGACCAGTAAGATGCCGGTCCCTTGTAAGGACAACGCGACTGGGTCTCGCTCGGAATCAATAGGTCCATGCGCACGTCATCTTGCGGGATGTAGTAGCGCACGGGGTGATTGGTCTCAAACACCAGGTGAGGCCGGCGCGTCTCCGCCAGCGTTTGTCCATCTATGGTGACGCGCACGTGACGGGAGCTGGGCAACGCATCGACACGTTTGTAAGGATCCCGTGGATGGACGAATAGCTGTTCTTCTTCTTCCGTCCATTTGTCCATCTTGTTCCACTCAAAGGCGAAATGATTCTCGATCGCACGCGCCGCCGGCAGAGGAGCCTCGTAGCTCCACGCCGCATTACCAGAGCGCTTGCCGCCGGCGGCGATGGACCAGTAAGACGCTTCGCCTTTGAACGGACAGCGAGTTCTATGCGCGCTCGCAGTGAGAAGCTCGCGCCGGACATCTTCGACGGGAAAATAGTAAACGGGCAAGACCTCCGCTTCGCGGACAAGCTTCGCGCGCTTGCTGCTGGCGATGACTTCGCCGCCGAAGAACACCCGCACGTGCCGCGGGCTGTCGCTCACGTGAACCCAGTGGCCGGGATCGCCGTGCACCGGCACGCGTTGCTGAATGACATTGCTCTGCATAACGTCTCCTTCACAAACGGCCACGGTCTTTTAGCGAGCACGGCCCCCGGCGAACGTCGCAACCGAAGTCATCTGGTTTTTTACCGCTCCGGAAACGGTTTGAACGGCTTGAACGTTTTGAACGGCCTGAACGCTAATCAGTTCAGCCGCTTGAGCTTCTGTAGACTGCGTAACTCGCGCGGCGGTTGCAAGCGCTGGCCCACAATCGTCCAAGACACCTCGGCCACATAGAGATCACCACGGGAGTCGAGCGCAATGCCGTGCGGCGCGATGAACTGCCCCGGCTTCTCGCCGCCGAAAACATCGCCCAGGCGCGCCAAACGCTTGCCGTGCTTGTCATAGATGTCCACGCGATTTCCTAGGTTGGGCGCATCCTGGTTCACGCTCATCCCGGGTCCCAGCTCGCCGACGTAGCAGACGGGGTCACTTTTGGTCACATCCATGTAGAGCGCGCAGGGCCGATGCATGTTGTTCCATTGCGTTTCGTACTTGCCGTTGCCGTCGAAGACCTGGATGCGGTGATTCTCGCGGTCAGCAACGTAAACCCAGCCCTCTTTGTCTGTGACGACGTTGTGAACGATATTGAACTGTCCGGGGTCACAACCGGGTTCTCCCCAGGACAAAAGCAGCTTGCCGTCGGGCGAATACTTGTGCACCCGCGAGTTGCCGTATCCGTCGGAAACGTAAATCTCGCCGCTGGGCGAGAAAGC
>DATACQ010000302.1:0-4065 GCA_036258955.1 Binatia bacterium | reverse complement strand
CTTCGGCTTCGCTTAAAGCCTTCTTGAGATCACCCCGCCGTAAATAGAGGGTTGCGAGCCGGAAGTGCAGAAACGCGTCTCCGGGACTCGCCTCAGCGGCCGCTTCGAATTCTTTGATGGCATCTTCGAAGGCGCCTTCCTGCAACATCAACTGGCCTTTCAGAAAATGCGACATCGCCCTTGCTTCAGCGGGAACTTGCGTTCTGCTTCTGCGCGGAATCACATCTTCGGCAGGCGCCGCAGTCAAAAGCGTTGTCGGCGCCGCTTTGGGCTGCGGCTTGGCGGCCCCGCAGCCGCAACAAAGCGCAAGCAATGCAGCTGTTACAATCCAACGATGATGCATCGGAAAAACGGTTAGCATACCCCTGGTGGAGGGTCAACGAAAGCGCGGCCGAACTTCATTCAACGACGCGGTTATGTTACTTCTCTTGGGATAAAGGCACAACCGCAAGTAGAACCATGACGGAGCAACAAGCTCGACTCGAGATAGAGCAATTGCGCCAGGAAATCGCGCGCCATAACTATCAATACCACGTGCTCGATGCGCCCGTGATCAGCGACGCGGAGTACGACCGGCTTTTTCGCCGCCTCTTACAGCTCGAGAAGGAACATCCGGCGCTTGCAACCCCGGATTCGCCGACCCAGAAAGTCGGCGCACCGCCGCTCGATAAATTCCGCAGCATCCAGCATACCCTGCCGATGCTCTCCTTGAACAACGCCAATGATCAAGATGAACTGGTTGAGTTCGAAGAGCGTATCCAGCGCTTTCTCAAGCATGCCGGTCCGATCGCATACGCAGTGGAGGCGAAGATCGACGGTGTGGCCGTGGAACTCGTGTATCTGCACGGCAGATTCTTGGTCGGCTCGACTCGGGGCGATGGCATCAACGGCGAGGATATCACCGTCAATATAAAAACCATCCGCTCGGTTCCGCTTGCGCTGCGCAGCGAAAAACGACAATGGCCCGATCGCCTGGAAGTGCGCGGCGAAGTGTTTCTCTCTCGCGCAGCCTTTCAGAGAATCAACCGCCAGCGCGAAGAGGAAGGTCAAGCGGTGTTTGCAAACCCGCGCAACGCCGCCGCCGGGTCTCTGAAACAGCTCGACTCCGCGATCACCGCAAAGCGACCGCTGGATTTGTTTTGCCACGGCACCGGCGCTGTGGAGGGCGGGGAGTTTGCGACTCACGCCGATCTTCGCGAGGCGCTCAGGGATTGGGGCCTTAAACCCGTGCCGGAGGCGCGCATCTGCCGCGGCGTCGCCGAAATTCTCAAATACCGCGACGAGATGGAAGTTCAGCGAGACGATCTCCCCTATGAGATCGATGGCTTGGTCGTCAAGGTAAACAGCACCGCCCTACAACGCCGCCTCGGAGTCATCGCGCGCTCGCCGCGCTGGGCAATCGCCTACAAGTTTAAAGCGCTCCAGGCGACCACCCGCATTATCGATATCCAGCCGCAAGTGGGCCGCACCGGCACCCTGACCCCCGTAGCCTCTCTGGAGCCGGTAGCTGTCGGCGGCGTGACGGTGAAAAGCGCGTCGCTGCATAACATGGACGAGATCGAACGCAAGGATATCCGCATCGGTGACGCGGTGGTCATCGAGCGCGCCGGCGACGTCATCCCATACGTCGTGCGAGTCATTGACGAACAGCGTAGCGGCAGTGAAAGAAAATTTTCCATGCCGCCGCACTGCCCCGTCTGTGGCGCTGCCGTCGTTCGCGAGGAAGGCGAGGCCGCTTATCGATGCATCGGCATATCCTGTCCCGCCCGACTGAAGGAAAGCGTTAAGTTTTTCGCGTCTCGCGGCGCTCTGGATATTGAAGGCCTTGGAGACAAGCTCATCGACCAGTTGGTGGATCGGGGTTTGGTGAAGGACCTCGCGGACCTCTACCGTCTGACCAAGCAGGACCTCGTCGCGCTGGAGCGCATGGGTGCGAAGTCGGCGCAAAATTTACTCGATGCTTTGGAGCGCAGCAAATCAGCGGCTTTGCCGCGCTGTCTGACGGCCCTCGGGATTCGCCACGTGGGAGAAGCCACGGCCAAGCTTCTCGCCGATCACTTTGGCGACCTCGATTCCATTATGGCTGCATCAGAAGAGCAGTTAATGGAAATCAGGGAGATCGGGCCGCAAGTGGCCAAGAGTATCGCGCAGTTTTTCGCTCAAGAGGAAAACATCAAAGTCATCCAGAACTTACGCGCTGCAGGAGTGAGCTTCAGGAGCGAGCCCAAACAGGAGGGAAAGCTCTCTGGCAGCGTCTTCGTTCTGACGGGGGGACTGGAAAGCATGTCGCGGGTTGAGGCACAAAAGCGTATAGAAGCGCTGGGCGGCAGAGTCTCTTCAAGCGTCAGCCGCACCACGAATTATGTAGTCTCCGGCTCGGGCGCGGGCTCGAAGTTAAAAAAAGCCCAGGAGCTGGGTGTGCGCATTCTGGACGAAGGCGAACTGTTGAAGCTCCTCGAAGCAGGAGCGGGATTGGGGAGAGAGGCAGACAACGACACCGGGAGACATGGAGAGTAGGAAACAGGGAAGTATCTCCTTATCTCCCCATATCCTTGTCTCCTTGCCTTGGGTTCAAAAACGATCACGTCGTGGCGGTCTGCCGCCGCCGGTCGAGCCCATAGGTCGCTGCGCTTGCGGCCGGGCTTCACTGACGACGATGTTGCGTCCTTCGAAATCAGTTCCGTTCAGGGCAGTGGTCGCTTTCTGGGCTTCTGCATCAGAGCCCATTTCCACGAAACCGAACCCCTTCGAGCGGCCGCTGAACTTGTCGGTAATGATGCGCGCGCTTAGCACCGAGCCGTACTGTGCGAAGTGTTGCTGGAGCCTTTCTTCCGTTGCGGAATATGGAAGGTTCCCGACGTACAATTTTGCTCCCATTTTGCCCTCCTCGCTGTCTCAATGAATGCAAGTTTAAATGGGATCGACTTATCCAAAGGGCAAAGCCTCAACCCTGTAACCATCGGCAACAATCTCCCGGCGCGCTCTTCGGTAACCGGACCCTGCGAAAACGGCGCCAGCCTACAAAAATCGGCACTCTGTTGTCAAATTCAAAGTCAGTGGCAAGTTGTCGGGCGGAAATGAGTTGCAGGCGCTCTGGCGGCGCGGTAAAGGTGGCGCAATGTCGGAGGGGGAAAACCGTGCTCGCGCTCATGTGCTTGTGCGCGGGCGGGTTCAAGGCGTTTACTTCCGCGCTTCGGCCGTTTACGAAGCGCAAAATCTCGGGCTCACGGGTTGGGTTCGCAACTGTGCCGATGGTTCGGTGGAAGCGCTGGCGGAAGGAGACCGGAACAAAATGGAAGAGTGGATCGCTTGGTGCCGGCGTGGGCCATCCGGCGCGCGGGTTGAAAAAGTCGAGATCCAATGGCTGCCTTACACCGGCGAATTTGCGGCTTTTCAGATCAAGCGCTAAGCCCGATCTAATTCGACTGAGAATATATCCCGGCGCGTGCCGCAAAATACACTAGGCAAAAAAACCGTGGCGCGCATTCTCCGGGTGGGTCGAACCTTGTCTACAGAAAGCTTGAAGAATATAAAGTCGTCGAATAGCGCTTCCTGCGGCTCGGGCGCTATACCCTAGCCTCCCTGCCCGACGACTCTGCCTTAGCCGACTCGCACCCGTAAGAAGGAAACATCCGAGACCTGCGGCGATAAGGAAGTGTCTCTCACATGGATGATGGTGCCCTACAGTTCGCGCTCCGCGCGTTTGTAACCCTGTTCGTCGTCGTTGATCCACTCGGGGTAGCGCCGAGCTTTGTCGCGCTGACCAGCGAATTCGGAACGATGGAGCGCAATCGCACCCTTCGCCGGGCGGTGATCATCGCCTTCGGCGTGACCTTTTTTTTTCTCGTCTGCGGCCCGTGGCTACTCGACTATCTCGGCGTGACCGTCCATGCATTCGCCATCAGCGGCGGCATTTTATTATTCGCGGCCTCGTGGCCGATGCTGTTCGGCCACAGAACCGGTCTTCAAGCTCCTGTCGACACGAGCCAACGGAGCACCGGCGGTGACGATATCGCCGTTTTTCCTTTAGCCATCCCGCTGCTGTCAGGTCCAGGCACAATCGCC
>DATACQ010000301.1:0-4538 GCA_036258955.1 Binatia bacterium | reverse complement strand
CCCAACGTCGAAGAGCGAATCCCGCCGGTTCCCTGCGCCTGCTCTTTACTCCTGCGCTTTGCGGTGTGCAGCCGCCCGCAAAATCTAGTTTAGTTGCCCGTCAGGAAGTCGAGCTTCCCGAAAAGCGTCGCAAGTTTCTCGAGCACCGGCTCCGGCAGCGCGGGCTTCGTAATCGCCGCAACGTTTTCCCGCAGATGATCAGGGTTCCCGGTGCCGGTCAGGACGACGTGGATGCCGGGCGTGTGACGGCAGTAACGATAGGCTGCTTCTGGCAATGTCACGGCATCACTTTCACTTAGGACGAAATCCAACGGATTTTGACTGTTGACCGCGTTCTGTGGGATCTCACCTTTTTTCAGGAGTTCGGCCACCATTTCGTTGAGCCGGTCCGGCTGGCTCAGTGCCCGGCGGACGGCAAACATGTTGAGCATCCCAACCTGTTTCCGCTGCGCCAAAGGAAATACAGTTTTGCGCGCCGACGGGTTAAGCAAATTGTACCCGACCATCACGACGTCCCAAAGGTCATCCTCAAGACTGTTCCGCAGCATCTCGTGCTTGGGATCCTGGACGAAACCTTCGGTAACGCCGATGAAGCGGATTTTTCCTTGTTCTTTGAGACGGCGCATCTCGGGCATGAGCCTTTCTTTCGCAAATCGGTAATCTTTCGGCTCCACGCCGTGCAGGTGGTACACGTCGATGTAATCCGTTGCGAGTAATTTTAGACTCTGCTCCAGGCCGCGGCGGACTTCTTCCTCGGGATGCGGGTGGTCCGGTGATGGAAGCGTTTTCTTTGTCGAGATGATGAGCTTGTCACGCGCGGCCCCACGGATCGCGTTGCCGACCATCGGTTCGGTCCCATAGTTCTGCGCTGTGTCCAGGAAATTGACTCCCAGATCCAGCGCCTGCTTAATTAAGGAGACGGCGTGCTCAGCCGAATCCGAGCCGTTGCGCAGACCAAGACGGCTCGGCCCGCCGCAGCCGAGGCCGGCAACGCTGACCTTCAGACCCGTCCGTCCAAGAATCGTGTATTGCATAGCAAGTTCGAATGCGGAGTAATGAAATATTGGAGTGCTGGAGTTCTGGAATTCAGGAATTCGTTTTCCGTCCCAATACTCACTGATTCAATACCCCATTTACTTTGCTAAAGCTCATCTCTGTCAACTCTAACCCCCAGCACTTCACCCGTCACACGAATCTCTCCGGCGGCGCTGAGGGTGCAGTGCACCCAAACTTTGCGGCCTTCCCGTTTGCTTATGCGCGCCCGCAACTCGACAGGTTCATTGATAGGCGTAGGCTTGAGATATGAAATGTTGATGTTCGCCGTGACGAAACCAATCCGGGGCTGGCTGCCGATCGGCCGTCCTTCGGCTCGGTAAGCATCGGCGATGGCGAGATTCAGGCTGTGACAATCAATTAACGAGGCGATAATGCCGCCATTTAAGATATCCTTGGAACCACCGCAATGATGCGCCTCGGCTTTCCATGTAGATACCGCCTCGGCGCCGTCCCAGTAGCTCTTGATCTGCAGGCCGCGTCGATTATCAGCGCCACACCCATGGCAATAACGGACAGATCCTTGTTCCTGAAAAGACAACTCGTCCATAGGCTGCGCGGCCGGACTAGTCTCGTTTTTCGAACTTTAGCGAAGCGGAGTTGATGCAGTAACGCAGATGGGTCGGCTGTGGGCCGTCATCGAAGACGTGGCCCAGGTGAGCATCGCAGCGACTGCAGAGCACCTCGGTCCGGCGCATAAAAAAACTGTTGTCTTCTTCCGAGGCGACGTTTTCCTCTTTTACCGGAGAGGAGAAGCTCGGCCAACCCGTGCCGGAGTCGAACTTCGCCTCCGAACTGAACAGCTCGTTGCCGCAGCAGCGGCAGCGGTAAATGCCATTGTCGTGATTATTCCAGTACTCGCCCGTAAACGCCGGCTCGGTGCCTTTCTTGCGCGTAATGTGAAACTGCTCGTCGGTCAGCTCTTTTTTCCACTCGGCATCTGATTTTCTGATCTTTTCCATTGCGGTCTCCGTCTCTCGCTGCGCTACATCAACGTTGCATGTTGACAAACTGAAGAGGTATAGGGAGGTTGGCGGCTCGTAACATCTGAATCACCGATTGTAAATCATCAATACTCTTGCCGGTGACCCGCACCTGCTGATCCTGAATCGCCGCCTGGACCTTCAGTTTTTTATCCTTGATCATTTTGACAATATTGCGCGCTTGATCGGAATCGACGCCTTCCTTGATCACAATTTCGCGTTTGATCATTCCCTGCGCGGCCATTTCATTAGCCTTGGGCTCCAGGTAGCGGCGGTCTACTTTGCGCTTAACCAGGTTTTCGATCAACGTGTCCTGCACGGCGCGCATCTTCATCTCGTCTTCGGTAAGCACGTGGATCTTTTTATCCTTTTTGTCCAGAGTAATCTCGGTTTTCGAGCCGCGGAAGTCATAACGCGCCAGAATCGCTTTCTTGGATATATTCACCGCATTGTCGACCTCTTGAAGATCGATGCGGCTGACGATGTCGAAAGACGCCATATCGTGCACCCCCGCCTGCACCCAACCAAGCTAACGCCGCCGAACCGAATTCTTGGCCGCCCGCTTGGTGGACTCAATGGGTTTACGTTGCGCTTGCGCGGGCTTGAGGACGCCGCCGCTAAGAATAAAGTCGAGAATATCGCTGCGCGTAATGATTCCTACCAGCGACTTGTTCTTGATCACCGGCAAGGAGCCGATGCGATGGCGGCGTAGCAAACTCACCGCCGTCTCCAGCGGCGTCTCCGGCTCCACGGTAAAGACGTTATGCGTCATCACCTCTTCGACCGTATAGCGCGCCGCGAATTCGTCGATTTTTTTCGTCTCCGCGATGGCCATGCTGGTTGGGTACGCGTCCCTGAGATCGCGGTCGGTGACGATTCCGACCACCACATCGTGATCCAGCACGGGCAGCTGGTTCACACGGTGCTTCGCCATCAACTCTCGTGCAACGCCGATGCTGTCGTAGGTCTCTACGGCGAGTACGGTCTCGGTCATCCACTCGGCTACCCGTATGGTTTTCGAACTGTTCTTTTCGGCCATAACGATTTATTTCACGGTAACTGCGATACAGGAGGAATTCAATCGTGCGCTAAAACATCCGAGCAAGCCAGAGGCCGATGACAGAGAGTACCAGAGCGGCTATGGGCGACATGACCTGAATCCGCCGCGCGCTCAAGCGCAGCTCCCTCTTTTTCGTTTCGTCGGTGATCTTTTCGCTCGCCAATTCGCCAGCGCGCAGAACCTGCGCAGCGCGCAACACTCAAGTTTTTCTCTTCGCCTGAAGAATGCCCAGCGCGCTGAACCAGAAAAAAAAGAAAAGAACCAGCGCGCCTGAAAAGGAGGTTGCACGGCCGGTCACAATCCAAGCAATAGCGGCGACGCCGGCAAGGACGCCGAAGATCAATCGCTTGCGCTGCTCGGCGGCACCAATGTTTCCCGTGTAATCGATCGGGCTAACCATCGGGCATTGGACCGGATTGCTCCTGCTCAAATGTACCCGGATCCGGAGTTGACCTACTGCGACAGCGAGGGGCGGGCCTGAAGTAGCGAAGACACTCGCATCAAAGACGAACTGCGGATCCGGGATGTACCCAGCGCTAGATAATCTAGATCGACACTCCGCGCGGAGGATGAGATCATTTTCCCCGGGCTCTTTCCACGGCACTCGGATTTAATCAGGTAAGACTGTGATCTTGCCACTCGACGAATCGTCAGCCTTGAGCCGCTAAAACTGCCTTGCTACAGCAGCGCAGTCCCAAGCCCTTGCTTACCATTCGAGTTTAATGCAGACCTGACCCTCGCGCTCTTCAACCGGCAGAACCGTAAGCGGCGGACCGCCCTTGGGAACCAGGCAGGCTCCCGTTTGAAGGTCAAAGCAGTAGCTGTGGTTATTGCAGCGGATCTTCGAGCCTTCGAGCAGTTGGCCGCCCGTCCGTAAATCGGCGCCTTCGTGAGGACATTCCTTGGTGAATGCGAGATACTGCCCTTCCACGCGGGTGACGAGCACGGGGCGGCCGCCAAGGTCCACTTCCTTCATCTCTCCAGCGCTGAGCTCGCCGGCTTGCGCCACGGGGATGTAACTCACTCCCACTGTTTACGCCGCAGCTTTCTGTTCGCGATAGAGTGGACCGCGGATAACCTGCCCCGGCAACTCGCCGGTCATGCGTCCATCTTCCTGAATCACCGTGCCGTTGACGATTGTATAATGCATGCCTTCGGCACGCTGGATCAGCCGTTTGCTGCCCGCCGGGTAGTCATGGGCCATTTCGGGCTCATGAGCGTTGACTGTTTGGGGATTAAATATCGCTACATCCGCGGTGTATCCGGGACGCAGGAGACCGCGCCCTTGCAGCCCGAAAATGGATGCCACGTGGAAGGTGAGTTTGTGCACCGCTTGCTCGAGCGACATCACCTGTCGCTCGCGCACCCAAAGACCGAGCAGAATCGTGCCGTACCCGAAATCAGCGCCAAATTGCACGTGCGCTCCTGCATCCGACGTGCCT
>DATACQ010000300.1:0-4620 GCA_036258955.1 Binatia bacterium | reverse complement strand
TCCGGAATCGCGGTGAGAGAGCCCACTATTCAGAAGAACCCACAAATGGTCGAGAATATACTGAAAGCAGTGACTGAAGGGGCGGCATTTTCGCTCTCACAGGCGCAAAAGCCGATCACTATGAAGATCGTGCAGAAATACCTGAAGGTCGGCGAGCGTGAAGCCGAAGAAGGATATCGAGACTTGATTAACGGAACCGATCGGAAACCATACGCGGCGGCGGCGGGGGTCACCAATGTTGTCCGATTGATGAAGAGAAGCAATCCCAAAGTTGAACGTGTCAGGGCCGAACAGCTGATCGATGATCGGATTTTGAAGAAGCTCGATCAAAGCGGTTTTCTCGACGAAGTTCTCACGAAGTACGGCGTGAAGTAAGTCTGCTATTTTTGCAGTGAGCGTGCTCAGGCATTAGGTGTTTATAATGTATATCGATGGTGACACACATTATTGGCCGCTCCGTTTTCTCGACAAAGTCGAGCATCCGGGCCGGGGCTATCTGGAAGTGGTCGAAGACAAGGGTGACATGCAGCGGTACGGGGAAGTGGTACCGGGAAAAGTTGCCACTTACTATCGCGATGGCAAAAAGATTCACTCCTTTAAGGAAGGTCGCTGGAGCCTTTCATTGCGCGCCGAGTTCATGAAAAAGGATGGCTTCGACGTGCAAGTGCTGATTCCGGATAACCGGCCACTCATATACGAGTGCGAGCCGGAGCTCGGCCGGCAGTTAGCCCGCGCCTATAATGACACTGTTGCCGAGGACATTAGGGGCGACGGCCGCTTCATCGGCTGCGCGTGGATTTACTTGCCCGATATCAAAGAATCGATCAAAGAGCTGCGCCGCGCCGTAAAGGATCTCGGGCTTAAGGCGGTAAAGTTCAACGGAGGCTGGGGAGACGGCGATCTGGACAGTCCCGTGTTGTTCCCTCTCTACGAAGAAATTGCTGATCTAAATATCCCCATTTTGCTCCACCCTGCGGCGCGTGTATTCGAGCTCCAACACAGCCACCCCTGGCTCGTGGGTAGCGAACGCTACGCGGGGTTTCAACACTTCCCGACGGCGCTCGGATTTCCGCTTACGTACATGGTGAGCGTGGCGCGATTGATTTTCAGCGGCGTCCTCGATCGTTTTCCTTCCTTGAAATTCGGCTTTTTCGAAGGTGGCATAGGCTGGGTGCCCTGGCTCATGCACACCCTCGATGCGCATACTCCTAACGAGGCGGGTATTTCGGTGGCCGTTCAACAGTTCTTTGAGGGGAAACAGCGGATCAAAAAAATGCCCAGCGAGTACTTTTCGCAATTTTACATAGCTTGTGTTGCTTGGGAGACGTACATAGCGGACACGATCAACGGCTGGCCTGATCATAATGTCATTATCGGCAGTGACTTCGATCATGGCGATGCGGTGGCCACTTGGCCGAAAACCGTCAGCGTGATCCAGAAAATGACAAGCTTATCCGCGCAGGACAAGGAGAAAGTTCTCGGCGGCAATGCGATGAGACTCTTTGGTCTAAAACCGCAGCCGGCCTGAAAACATCCAGATCAGTAACCTCGCACCGCGAATAGCCTCCGATGCCGCAGGCTCAAAGCAGCGTTCGTTGCAAGACGTAGTTAGGGCACCTCGACGTTGATGGTCTAACGCCACCAACCGCATGCTTTTGTATTGGAACGCGCCAATATAAAGGTAATTGGCGCTCACAGACTTAAACCGATTCCGGTTGAACCTAGCTACCGCGAGAACGAGGGGCGAGCCTGAGGTAGCGAAGACACCCGAGCATGCAGCTTGAAAGTCATTTTCGCCTATTCGCTGCGGATGGTTTAAACGTTGTGGCAGGGCACAAGCACCGCTGATCGACGTCCGGCCAGAGGCAGAATCTATTGGCTTCGCGACGAAGGTTTGCTCCTCGCCTCACGGAGACCAACTCCGGAATCGGACTTAAATGAGCATCAAGCCGCGCGTTTAACGACGTCAGTAACGACCGTGAATTGACAAGCAAAACAGCTTCCGATAATCAAATTGGATAAATGTTTTCATTAAGGTGGTAGGAGGCTTCCATGCCGAAGGATCTCAGGACTTTCATTGCGGATTGCCAGCGCGAACTTCCAGGCGAGGTGATTCACATCACCAAGGAAGTCAATCCGGCAAATTACGATGTCACCGCAATCATCAAACATCTCGGCGCGCAGAAAAAATTTCCAATTATCATCTTTGATAAGCCGCTAAATCTCAACGGCAAAGTCGGCCCGATTAAGCTCACGATGAACTGCGAGATCTCGCAAGGGAAGACGCAAATCGCGCTGGGTATGCCGCGAAGCGCCACGCGTCCGCAGATGGCGGAAAAGTGCCTCGAGATGGAGGAGCACCGGGTACGCCCGACAATCATCAATAAAAAGGAGGCGCCGGTGAAGGAAAACACGCGAGTCGGCAACGACGTGGATATCTACGAGCTGCCGATCATGCGTCATCACGAGATGGATGGCGGCCCGTATATTGTCTTGTCGACGATCACTAAAGACCGCAAATCGGGAATTTATAATCTCTCGTACCATCGCATGGAGGTCAAATCCAAGAATAGCACGGCGCTTTACGCATCGCCTCGCCATCTCTGGAGAATTTTCAAGGATTACGAAGAAAACAACTTGGAAATGCCGGTCGCCACGGTGCTCGGCCATCACCCGGCATTCCATATGGGCGCGTGCTATAGCGGCCCGTTCGAGGTCAGTGAATACGATGTGATCGGCGGCTACCTGGGCGAACCTTTGCGACTGGTTGCCTCTGAGACATTCGGTGATGATCTGCTAATCCCCGCGGATGCGGAAATCGTCATAGAGGGGGTTCTGAAGCCCGGGGGGAGGGTGGTTGAAGGGCCGTTCGGTGAAGCCCCCGGTTACCTCGGTCCGCAGCGTTATACCACCTGTGTGCATTATGAGGTTCGCGCCATCAACTACCGCAACGGCGCAATGTATCAATCAGTGATCACACCGGAAGGCGACAAGCCGTGGATGGATTTGCCGCGGGAAGGAGCGTACCTCCGCCGTTGCCGTGAAGCGGTGCCGGGCGTTACCGCCGTATGCAAACAAGGCCGTCACGCCCATTACAACGTATTCATCTCTATGAAAAAGATGTCGGAAGGCGATCCGGGGCGCGCCGCCGCGGCTGCGTTGACGTTCGATCATACGAAGAATGTGTTTGTGTTTGACGACGACATCGACGTTTTCAATCCAACCGATATTCTCTGGGCAATTGCAACCCGGGTGCAACCGCACCGTCAGGTATCGATCCTACAGCCGCTCTTCAGGGGCAACTTCTTGGATCCTTCCCTGGTGGATGAGATCAAGACTTCCGGCATGATCGTTGACGCCACCAAGCCTTTGGACCGGCCGTTTTCGCCGGTATCGAAATGTCCCGATGACGCCATGGCTCGCATCAAGCTGGAGGAGTACGTTCCGGGTGAAGTGCTGCAACACATTCCGATGGACCGCACGACCTACTGGGCATAACCAGGGAGATTGTCAATTGTAGAGAAAGCTAGAGGGAGGGAAGCATGGGTCAAGCCGTCGAAGTGACTTGTCCAACGTGCAAGAAAATATTTGTCGTCAATCCGCACATGCTCGGATCGGGTATGAACTTTCACTGCCCCTTCTGCGACCTCTACTTTCCTGAGAAAGACAGTCCAAGGATCCGCAAATAGTCGAAGCATTACGCAAAGCGTAGAGAACAAAGCGCCAGGTTCTGGCACTTGCTTCCGTTCTCGATCTTTTTACCCGAGTCACGCACGGCTTACCATGATCCAAAAGCAAGCGTTCCACATTGCGGGCACCAGCGCTCATCGAGTCGATAGCATCGAGAAAGTCACCGGTAAAGCCGTCTATACGAGTGATCTTCAGCTTCCGGGAATGGCGCACGCGAGAATTCTCAGAAGTCCAATCGCCCACGGCAAGCTGGTGAAAGTGGACGCTTCCAAAGCCCGAGACTTGCCCGGAGTTATTACCACTCTTACCCGCGATGATATCGGGGTCTTTAATTACAAATATGGCGCGACCTACAAGGATCAGGCGATCGTCGCGGTCGACAAAGTACGCTATGTCGGCGATCCCGTCGCGGCGGTATTGGCCGACGATCCGGCAACGGCTGAGGAAGCCCTGGAGCTGATCGAAATCGAGTACGAAGAGATGCCGCGGGTCACCAGTATCGAGCAAGCTACCGCCGAAGGAGCCCCGCTGGTCCACGAAGGCGGCGTCGCGCGCGCCGAGTTGCGCGGCTCCACCTATGGTGCGCCGGAACGCTTCAACGGCACCAACGTCTGTTACTATCTGAGCTTCGGCCGGGAAGAAGCCGCGGTGGGATTTGCCAAGTCGGATTATGTGTTCGAAGACACCTTTCGTTTTCAAAAAGTTCAACACTACTCATTGGAGGCGCACAATAACATCGCGTATTTCGATGGCGAAAAGCTCACAATTTGGGCTTCATGCCAGGACCCGTTTACCTTGCGCGATCACCTCTCCGGAATTTTTCGCCTGCCGTTAAGCCGGGTGCGCGTCATTGTTCCGTACGTCGGTGGCGGCTACGGAGGCAAGCTTTACGTCAAAGCTGAGCCGATCTCGGCTGCACTGAGTTGGATG
>DATACQ010000299.1:0-2600 GCA_036258955.1 Binatia bacterium | reverse complement strand
ACCACCGCCGCGGCGCCATCGATGATCTCGAATTCCAGCATAATGCGCGGCGGGTAGAGACCTTTCGTGATGCGCACCTGATGGCTTTGCGGACCGCGAAACAATTCGAAGTCGCCGGCGAGATCGACGTCGGTAACCCGGATGTTCAGTTTCATGGTTTCAGGCAGGTAGCGTCCGCCGGTTTCGATCAAGAATTCTTCTAATTCGCGCATGATCCCCGCGGAAGTGGGCGCCAATTCGGCGCGGCGCGCGTCGGTGAATTTCTCCGGCCCGACGAAGCTGATGGAGACGCGCGAACGCGCTTCGTCCTGTCGCTGAGAGACCGCGCAGCCGGACAGGAGCAGGAAAGCAATCGCCGGTAATTTTTTTATCACGTCACACTTCCGCAAAACGGCGCAGCAAGTTGTGATAGCAGTTGGTCAACTCAACCACTGCGCCATGATTCGGTAGCGCTTGATTGACCTTGTTGATCGCCATATCGAGATCGAAAAGCAGAGTGCGAGTGCCGTCATCGCGCACCATACTTTGCACCCAAAAGAAAGAAGCAAGACGAACTCCGCGCGTTACCGGAACGACGTGATGCAGACTACTGGCGGGGTACACCACCATGTCCCCTGCCGGGAGCTTAACCACGTGGGCGCCATAGATGTCGTCGACTACTAGCTCGCCGCCGTCATAGTCCTGCGGCGCGCTTAAAAACAATGTTGCGGAAATATCCGTGCGCACGCGTAGCGGCGTGCCTGGAATCTGCCTGATGGAATTGTCGAGATGCGCACCGAAGGACTCGCCGCCTTCGTAGCGGTTGAACAGCGGCGGGAAGACACGGAGCGGCAACGTCGCCGTGATGAACAGCGGGCTGCGTTCCAGGGCGCTCACGATCATATCGCCGAGCTCCCGCGCCTCGGCGCTATTTTCCGGCAACTGACGGTTCTCCTTCACGGCGGCCGACTGATGTCCGGCGGTGACTCGGCCGTCGATCCAGCTCGCGCGAGTCATCACTTCGCGGCAATGAGCAATCTGTTCGGGGGTTAGGACATGCGGAACTTGGACGATCATCAAGGCCTCTTAGAACTTAAAGCTGGTACTGAAAATAAACGTGCGTCCAATTCCGGGGACCACATGTCCGCCGGAGATATTGGAATAATACAAATCATTGTTGAGATTGATCCCATTCAGACGAAACTGAAAATTCTTCGTCAGTTGGTACGCCAGTGTTGCGTCCCATAGCACATGTCCCGGAATGCGAGCTGCGTTCGCCGCATTATTGTAACGAGAGCTAACATAGGTGGGCCCCCCACCGATCTGCCATTTGTCGAGAAAGTCGTAGGTCGTCCACACGGTCGCGCTATGTCGCGGCACGTTCAGCAAATCATTGCCTTCAACATCTGGATCCAATGATTTGCGAAACTCCGAATCGAGAAAGGTGTATCCAGCGAAGACGTTTAGGTTGGGGAGAATACGGCCGGCGACACCGAGCTCAAAACCCTGAACCCGTTGCTCACCTTCAAGCACCAACACATCGGTGATCGGGTCGGTGACACGCGCGTTGGTTTTGTCGATTCTGAACACAGCGCCTTGGAAGTTTAAGGCTCCATCGAAGTATTCGAGTTTGGCGCCGACTTCGAAAGTCTCGTTCTTTTCGGGCGCGGTGTTGACATTATCATCGGTCAACTGGATGGCCTCGGCAGACGGATTGAATGCGGTTGCATACGAAAAATAGTAGCTTTGGGATTGGGTCGGGTGAAAAATCAAACCGCCGCGATAACTCCACATTTTATCGATGCGGCCTAAATCAGACCGAGTTCTCACACTTGCTGCGTTGATATCGGTATTGTCAAAGTCGGTATCGAAATAGTCCCAACGAACGCCGCCGACGATGTCAAAATATTCATTGAGTTTGATTTGATCTGCGCTGAATATCCCGAAACCGAAGGCTTTACCGTCCGAACGAGCCGAAACACGCTGGTTGATTCCGGCGGTGCTGTCGTGCGGGTTCGGGTTACTAGCGTTCGCTTGGGGGACGCCGGTGAAGGCATAATTGGTTCGATCCAACGTCTCTCGGGAAAACTCGACTCCGCTAACCAACGTATGCTTCAAACCCAAGGTGTCGAACTTGGCCGTCAGATCCGTCTGGTTGCTGAGAATCGTCTCAGTCAAATCGCGTTTGGGCCGATTTCTGTTGAAGAAGCCGGGGGTGGCGGCATTGAAGCGCGGCGCCGTGACTTCGTGCTCGCGGTCATTGTGGCTAAATCGCAGGGTGTTCCGTAGGCTGAAGATATCGTTAAAGCGATGATCCAACCGCGCTGTTCCAAGGTTGAGAAGCGTCCGCTCGTAATCCTCATGGTCGAAGCCGTAGAAACTATCGCGGTTTACACGGGCAGGTCTCCCGGGGTTTCCGGGTAGGTAAGGTATGCCATAGTCCGGGATATTGTCTTCGCCTTGGACAAGGTAGCTCAAAGTGAGCCGGGTGCGAGTGCCAAGGCCGAACGAAATCGATGGCGCAAAGCCGAGCCGCTGCTGTTCAGCGACGTCCCGGCCGACAATGTCGTCTCTATGAGCCATGAGATTGACGCGGAAGGCGGTCGTCGCCGAGACGGGCT
>DATACQ010000298.1:0-4244 GCA_036258955.1 Binatia bacterium | reverse complement strand
ACTGCGAATTCCTTGCCACCAGTGAATGCTCGTAGTGCGACAAGCGAAATAACGTGGTGACGTCGCTAAGGACTGCTTCGCGAGGGAATCTCTGAATCGCTTACAGTGAGATTGTGGAGTTGAAGTACGTAAACAAAATGCACACCAAACTTCGTCCACGATCCAAGTTCCTCGAAGAGACCCAGCAAAGCTCCCGTCTGCTGTGACATCGTGTAAAAATTTCGGCACCCGCCGCCATTCGCCTCCAGCTGGTGTGAGTTTCCTGCACAGTTAGCGACTCTCCTGGGAATTACCAAAGCTAAATGCCTCCTTGTTCCCTTGTTTTTCACGGACTTGGCTCGTGGCATCGCGGTTGCTGAAGGCAGTCATTAGATCAATCGTGTAACGGACTCGAGCGTTCCAGCGTGAATTATCGAAGCTCGAGGGACGCGCAACATGCAGAGGAGGCTAATACACATGAAGCGGATGAAGCGGATTGCTATTGCCGGAGTCGTGCTGCTCTTTGCTTTTGCGGCGCCAGGCCGGGCGGCCGCGCAGAGCAAATTTACAATGGCATACATTTCAGACTCGCCGAGCTCTTCGGTGCCCTACTGGGTGGCCAAGGATGCGGGACTATTCAAAAAACACGGTTTGGACGTGGACTTGATCTTCATCAACGGCAGCACGCGCGGCATTCAGAGCCTGATCGCCGGAGATCTGAACTTCACAGGCGCCGTGGGCACTTCCGCCATCAACGGACGGCTGGCGGGCGGCGACATTTCCATTATAAACAGCCTGGTTAATACGCTTCCTTATTATCTAATAGGAAAACCGACGATAGAATCACCCGAGGAGCTGAGAGGTAAATCTGCCGCGACGCATATTCCCGGAACATCGGCGGACTTTGCGCTTCGCCTTGCGCTCCGCAAATTCGGCATTCCGTATGAGGAGATCAAAGCCGTAACGGTCGGAGGTTCCCCTCAGCGGATAGCGGCAGTAATGAACGGCCAGTTGGATTTCACTGTAGTAACGGAGCCGGGCAAAATCCAAGCCGAGAACGCAGGTCTGAAGACAATTCTGGATATGGCGAAGCTCGATATCCCGTTTCAGTTTACCTGTTCGGTGACAACCGGGCAGATGATCCGCGAGCATCCTGAGAAGGTCATGGCGTTCGTGAAGGCAATGGCCGAAGCTGTTCACTTTTACAAGAACAACAAAGAACAGGTGATCAACATCATGCAAAAATATACGCGAGGACAGAAAAGGTCTGTCCTAGACGGAGCCTATGTGGCCTACGATGAAATGCTAGTGAAGGATACTTACCCGACGATGGAGGGGCTTCAGCATACGCTGGAGGTGCAGGCCTCGTTTGATCCCAAAGCTGCTAACGCGAAGGCGGAAAATTTCGTAAATCTGCGTTTCGTTAACGAACTAAAGAAGAGCGGCTTTATTGACCGGCTTTATAACAGCGGGCAAGCAAAAAAGATTCAATAAAACCACCCCGGTATTGACCAAGTCAGCCGCCGCAAGGCAGCGCTAAGCGGAGGGGCCATCACGTAAAGCGTAGGAGCAAACTCAGAAACCGTTGCGTGGACTAACGTGTTGCGTTGCGCTGACATTGGGCGATTAGAAACGGAGGAAACAATGAGCTACGGAATAAAATTGTTTACCGGCGTCATCGCGGCGTTGCTCGCCGCAACTGTGGTCACCAAAGCTTCCGCTAGCGACTTTTACCAAGGCAAGACGATTCGCGTTGCGGTCGGCTTTGCCGCCGGAGGGGGCTACGACACTTATGCCCGCGCAGTCGCCCGGCACATGGGCAAGCACATACCGGGCAATCCGGAGTTCGTCGTTGAGAACATGACCGGCGCCGGTAGCTTGATCGCGGCCAATTACACCTACAACAAAGCCGATCGCGACGGCACCTTCCTGGGAGTCTGGAACAGCGCCTTTGTTCTTTATCAGGCATTGGGCGATCGCGCGGTCCGACTCGATGCGCGCAAACTGGGTTGGATCGGCGCGCCGGTGAAGGGATCGCCGCACTGCAGCGTAATGGCCTTTACTGGTCTGAAAAGCTTCGAAGATATTCTCAAATCCGGCAAGTCTCTGAAGATGGGCGCCACGAGAGCGGGGTCCACTTACAACGACCTGCCAAAGATTCTCAACCAGACCATTGGGACAAAATTCGACGTCATCACCGGTTACGAGGGAACGTCGAAAATTCTTCTCGGGATGCGTTCGCACGAGCTGGAGGGAGGGTGCTGGGGATGGGAATCGGCGCGAGTTGTGGCGCAACCCATGCTTCAAGCCCAAGGCGATGAGCGTCTCATACCAGTCATTATTCATAGAAGATGGAAAGATCCACTCGTGAACGAGTTGCCGCTCATCCCGGAAGTGATCAAAGCAAAGGCGGACATGGATGGTCTGTCCGTTTATAGGGCTTGGGGTGGCCAATACGAATTCCAGAGGCCGTTTGTCGCTCCTCCGGGAGTTCCGGAGGACCGGCTCGAGATGCTACGCAAAGGTTTCACGGCGACTTTCAAAGACCCGGAATTTCTCGCCGAGGCGGAAAAGTCGAAACTGTATCTTGACCATGTCTCCGCCGAGGAAATCAACGGGCATGTGAAAGACATCCTCGACATAACTGCCAAAGCAAAAGAGGATCTGCAGTTCTTGGTGCGAAAGCAAGGAAGCAACTGACCGGACCAGAAAGGAAAGCGCGAAGCAAGAGATAACCGGCAGGCGAACCGCGAGTAGAGCGCGAGCAGCGAAGGAGGCGTCCATGAAAAAGAAATTTCTTCTGGTCTTTGTACTGGGTCCTCTTCTGCCGCCGTTTACTTCTAAGCTCGCCTTCAGCGATGATTTTTATCAAGGCAAAACAATCCGTTTCATCGTCGGCTTTTCGGCGGGTGGGGGATACGATTCGTATACCCGGACGGTCGCCAGGCATATCGGCAAACACATTGGGGGAGAACCGGGAACGGTCGTCGAGAATATGGAAGGCGCCGGGAGCATCCTTGCCGCTAATCACATGTATCACAAGGTCGAACCCGATGGGCTTACAGTCGGTATCTGGAATTCGCACAATGTTTTCAACGACGCCATGGGCGACAAAAGCCTTCGAATCGACGGGCGCAAGATCGGCTGGATCGGCGCGCCGAGCAAAGACACCGTCGTGTGCGCAATTATGGGATTTACGGGGCCGAAAACATTCGATGAGATTCGCAACTCACAAAAAACCATTAAGATGGGCGCGACCCGATCGGGGAATACGGTTCATCTGCCCATGATGCTCAACAAATGGGCCGGAACGAACCTTCAAATCATCCCCGGCTATGGCGGCACTTCGCGAATTCGGCTTGGAATGCAGTCAAGAGAAGTGGACGGCGGCTGTTGGTCCTGGGAATCCATGCGCACGACAGCCAGAACCATGCTCAACGCGACCGGTGACGATGAGCTCATCCCCTTTATTATCGACAAAAATTGGGAGGAGCCTGAAGTCAAGAACATCGCGACGTTCACGCAAGTGATCAAGGATCCGGATAATCTACGAGCTTACACGACCTGGAACGCGCCAAACGAATTTGCTCGGCCTTTTTCGCTACCACCCGGAGCGCCGGAAGATCGGTTGGAGGTTTTGCGCCGCGCGTTTGCCGCAACGATCAAAGATCCCGAATTCATTGAAGACGCGGAAAAATCCAAGCTCGATCTCGATTATGCGTCCCCTGCAGAGATCGAAAAGCATGTCGATCACATTTACTCCATGCCGCCCAAAGTAAAAGAGAACCTTCAATTCTTGATGAGAAAGCGCGAGCGGCAGAGCTAACAGCAAAGCGCATGGCCTAGCGCAACGAGCGAAAAATTATCAGTCAGCGGGTCCACACAGAAGGCGCAAGCGCGCATAGTGCACGACGCCAACAAATCAGAGAATGTTAGGGCGGTGCGCTTAGCGTTGGCGCTTTCCGGGTGGTTTATATGATCGACTATCTCCTGGCATTCCAAACGGGTTTGATGAACATTCTGCCGTTCACCGCCCAAGGACAACAATCTTTCCTTTTCATGCTCGTGGGCATCTTTCTTGGGTTTTGGGTAGGAATCCTGCCGGGTCTGGGTGGAGCGACGACTCTGGCGTTGATGCTGCCCTTTATCTACACGATGGATCCCACCACTGCTTTCGCTTTTCTTCTCGGAGCCAACGCGGTCACCAGCACGACCGGAGACATCACCTCGATTCTCTTCGGAGTTCCCGGCGAAGGAATCACCGC
>DATACQ010000297.1:0-2749 GCA_036258955.1 Binatia bacterium | reverse complement strand
GCTCTCGAGACGAGTTGGTAGCGGCTATGATGGATCCGGCATTTTATCCGAAATCGCCAGCCAGCGTCACTCACAAGGAGACACACGTCTCCGATGTCTTTCTTGCCGGTGATCTCGTGTACAAGCTAAAGAAACCGGTCCGGTATTCGTTCCTCGATTATTCAACCTTGGATAAGAGGCGTCACTTTCTGGCCGAAGAGCTGCGGCTCAACCGGCGACTGGCGCCATCCGTGTACTTAGCGGTGATGCCCATAACCTGCGACTCGTCCGGTTGGAGGCTCGGTGGTTGGATCGATCCGGCCGAGTACACCCTGATCATGCGACGCTTGCCTGATCGGCGCATGCTAGCAGCCCTTCTCGATTCCGGTCGGGTGAATGTGCAAATGATGCGCTCTTTGGCTGAGGTTCTCGCCGACTTCCACTTGAAGGCGGAGCAGGTTACGGGAAGCGAAGCGGCCGGGCATACCGTTGAAGTGGAACGCGAATGGAATGCAAACTTATCCGACCTCCGTACGATCGAGGGTCTGATGACGCCCCGCGGACTGAATGACATCGGTGATTTCGGCCGGCTGTGTCTCACTGAAAATCGCGAACGACTGAAAGCGCGGGCGCGCGAAGGCTGGATTCGGGACGTTCACGGAGATCTGCACTGCGAGCACGTTTGCTTCGCATCGGAGGGAATCCAGATCTACGATTGCATCGAGTTCGATCCGAAGCTACGACGGTGTGATCTCGCGTCTGAGGTCGCTTTTCTTCTCATGGATTTAGAGGTTCGAGGCGGCGGTAATTTGCGCGCACCGTTTCTGGACCGCTATCTGGAACTCGTCAAAGACCGGGAACTACTGGTCTTATTGCCTTTCTACGAAAGTTATCGCGCTTTGGTGCGTGCCAAGGTCGAGTCGCTGCGTCCGCAGGCTTCAAAAGAAAGGGCGGCACCTTATGTTCGGCATGCGCTCGCTCTCACATGGCAGCCGCTCAAACCTTTTCTCATGCTGTTGAGCGGACTTACAGGTAGCGGAAAGTCAACCATTGCGCGAGAGCTCGCGGCTCGGATCAAGCTACCCGTCGTTAACTCGGATACGGTGCGCAAGGAACTAGCCGGCATATCCGGCGCCAATCCAGTAGCTTTTGGCGAGGGAATCTACAGCGAGGCCATGACTGAAAAAACCTATGCGCGTATGACTGAACTTGCGGAACAAAACGTCCGAACTGGGGAAGGAGCGCTCCTGGATGCCACGTTCAGCCGGAAAAAAGACCGGGAGAAAGTCATCAAACTCGCGCAACGACTCAAGGTGCCGCTGCTTAGCGTTCATTGCTTTGCACCAGAGGAGACAACAAAGAAGCGACTGCTTCAGCGCATCCGCGAGGCGAAAGACGTTTCCGACGGCCGCTGGGACATATATCTACGACAAAAGGAAATATACGAGCGGATTGAGGAAATCCCGCCGTCCTCGCGCCTTGAGCTAAATACAGAAGCTCAAACGGCGGATGTTGCAAATACAGTGGAAGAGTTCTTGCGGTCGCGGCTGACGCCGCGACCGGTCAAATAGCCTGTTCTTTTGTTTTCCAGAACCGCGACCGAGATGCTGTGAAGGATCACTCTGGGGGGACGAATTAGAACAACCGGTTGGGAACGATCGTGTTGTCTCGCCAGATGATCGCATCAACGATCCGCACGAGCGTGTCCTGGTTTAACGCTCCAAGCGCCTCATTAACTTCCCGCGATTCCGCATCGTACCAGTCGGCAAGAGACTCGAGGAGCGATTTCCTGCTCCGGTAAGCCGTGTTAGTTTATCACCAGCAATCATAGCCCTCGCCGTGTCCGCTGGGAGAAGCGCCTCGGATTGACCGCGGTCCGGGTGCCTTGAAGAGCGGTAGTAAACCCGGATTCCGCAGTTGGTCCTGACGCGGAGGTGAGGAGCAAACCTTTCGCGCGAAGGCCAATAGATTCTGCCTCTGACCGGACATCGATCAGCGGTGCTTGTGTCTGCCAAATTTTTCGAACCATCGGCAGCGAAAAGGGCGAGAACGACGTTCAAACTGCATGCTTAGGTGTTTTCGCTCTTCAGGCTCGCCCCTCGCTCTCACGGTAACTAAGTTCAACTGCTAAATCCGGGGTAAATTGGCCCGGGCACGGTGGACATCATCACACCGCTATGCTGCCATAGGTCGCCATCATTCGCGAAGCGCCGGAACGCTGGCTCGTCACGAGTCGAAGCCAGCGATATAGTCAAACGGCCGCCATGGTTGCGTCGCTTAAGAATCGCCGATGATATGGGCTGCCTCGACACTGAAGGTTGCGGCAACCTCACTCCCTGGGCAAGTCCCAGATCGAAGCAAAGCTTGCACTCGATCAGGCAACCAACTCCACCCCCACAATCTAGCGTCACATGCTGGTGTATCATGCCCAGCGTCAGGCCGGTAATTGTTCCAAAGAGCCGGTTGATATCGCACACCTGCTGATGCTTCCGGCTGATCAGAATGTCTTCCGGGCGGAGACAAACAATGACCTTGGCTCCCGGTCTAAATCGTCCCGCTACATGAAACCTGTTCTGAGCAACGCGAACGACGCTCCATTCATCATCACAGGTTTCGACTATCGCGTGCAGGCGGTTTTCAATGCCGACGATGCCAGCCACGACTTTATCGGCCGGCCGATTGCGAGTAACAGACGGTTATGTCTCTTAAGCTTAAGAGAGCCGCGGCCACCGGAGCTGCTCTCGCTGCTGGATGCGCGTCAGCAGAAAGT
>DATACQ010000296.1:0-6869 GCA_036258955.1 Binatia bacterium | reverse complement strand
TCTACCGTGCTCGTGGCGAATTTGAGCGCGCAGAGGGACTCTATCTTCGATCACTCTCAACACGAGAAAAGCTTCTCGGGCGCGACCATCCGGATGTGGGTACGACACTCAAAAATCTTGCCGAGCTGTACCGCAACCAAGGGCGCGCCGAAGAGGCAAAGCCGCTTTACCAGCGCGCACTCAACATAATGGAAACGGCACTTGGAAAAGATCATCCGGAGGCTGTCGAAATGAGATCCGGATACACTCGGCTTCCGGCCAAGAGCCAGCCGACGAGCAAAATGATCGATGAGTAGACTTGCCGAGCCTAACGCAAGCGCAAAAATACTAAAGTCGCACGATCGCTCTAATTTGGTTAGGCTAATCTTTATGCGCTTTTGTCGTTAAAGTGTGCTTTGTCCTTCGTTCTACTTTCCCGCGCGGCCCTCTAGGAGGTTAGGCCTTATTTCCCTGGAGCGCCTCGTAGATCTTCTCTGCCGTAATCGGCAGGCTCTTAATCCTCACCCCACAAGCGTCTTCTACCGCATTGGCAATAGCCGCAGCCGTAGGAATATTCGCCGTTTCGCCAATCGGCATGCTGTTGTAAGGGCCTGCGCCGCTTGGCTGCTCGGTGACCGAACTCTTGAACGGCGGCACGTCTGCTATCGTAGGAATCTTGTATTCGCCGAAATTGCTAGTGCTGACTTTACCGTCCTCAATAAGTACTTGTTCCATAAGCGCGTAGCCGATGCCGGTCATGGCACCGCCTTCGATTTGCCCCTGGTGCATCAGCGGGTTCAGTACCGTCCCGGTATTATGGGTGGAAGTGAATTTCTTGAGCTGCAGCTGTCCAGTGTCGGAATCCACTTCCACTTCCGCGACCTGCACACACATGGAAGCCGCATGAATCTTCGAGTTATCGTTGAAAGTCCCTTCGACTCTTATAGGCGAGCCTTTCGCTTTGACGATGTCGCCGTAGCTTAAACGCCTTTCCATCCGGGGGTGCAACGCGGCTCCCCGGGCGAGCGTGATTTCATCCGCCGGCACGCCCATCTGCTCTCCGGCGGCCTGCTTGATCGCCGCGACGGCTTTGAGCGCAGCCTGGTAACCTGCATTGCCATAAACACGAGTCGCGCGGCTGCCGCCGACTCCTGTATCTTTCACTCCTTCAGCCGTGTTCAACGTCTGCACCTTGATCTGACTCAGGGGAATTTTCAGCTCCTCAGAAACGATCTCGGCCAGTATCGTATAAGTCCCGGCGCCCTGGTCGAGCATCGCTGAAGAGATTGTCGCGCCACCATTTTGATCCAGAGTGATGGCTACGGTGCCTACGCCGCCTGAGGGCGTCCATTGAACCAATCCCACGCCACGACCGACATTTTTCGCTTTGGGCCATCCATAACCCGAGTCTTCGAGCGCTTTTTTCAACGTCTCCTCGGCCTTGATATAACTTACTTCCTCGCCCGTGGGATCGATGTCACCGTCGTGCATGAAGTTTTTCAGGCGGAACTTGATCGGATCCATTCCAATTTTCTTGGCTACCAAATCCATCTGGCTTTCATTGGCAAAAAATGCCTGCGGATCGCCGGGTGAGCGCATATGGCCACATGGAATTTTGTTGGTGTAAACCATGTGCTCTTCGATCAGCACGTGGGGAATATTGTAGGGGCCCGCCGCCAAATGGGGCCCGTTCAAGAAACCGTTGGGCTTGAAAGCGCCGTAAGCGCCGCTGTCGAAGATAAAGCTCAAGTGCGCGGCGACGAGAGTACCGTCTTTCTTTACTCCCGTCTTAACCCGCACGATGGAAGCGTGTCTGGGGTTCCCGGCGGCAAACTCTTCCTCATAATCCATAACGAGCTTGACCGGCCGTCCCGCTTTTTTCGACAACAAGTAACCGACAGCCAAATCCATGAAGTCGCCCTTGCCGCCGTAATCACCGCCGATATAGACGGGATTGAATACCAACTTCTCTTGCGGAAGCTTGAGCGCGTTGGCGACTTGCTCGCGCACGCCGAAAGGCACTTTGCTGCAAGACCAAAATTCTGCCGAACCGTCGGGCGCGGTGCTGACCACGCAAGAGTGCGGTTCAATGTAGGTGTGATGCACAACTGGCGTCGTAAACGTATTTTCAACGATGACATCAGCCTGACGGAAGCCCGTTTCAAGGTCCCCCTTGCCCCAGCTGACATAGATGAAGTCATTGGTCGGCTCGTTGAGTGGCTTCGGCAATCCTTTGTAGCTGGTAACCTCCGGGTGAACGAGCTTTGCGCCGGGCTTGAGTGCTTCCACCGGATCCAAAAGCGGCTCGGTCTCTTCGTACTCGACCTCGATCAGATTCACCGCCTCTTCAGCGATTTCTTCGTTGTCCGCTGCCACCGCAGCGACTTTTTCTCCAATAAACCTGACCTCGCCGTCAGCAAGGATCGGCATGTCGTAAACACGCCGCCCGATCTTCAGCCCCGTGCAATCAGCGCCTGTGATGATAGCATGCACGCCGGGAAGCGCGCTTGCTTTGCCGGTATCGACGCGTTTGATCTTGCCGGAAGCAATTGGGCTGCGCAGCAGCTTACCCCAAAGCATATTCGGCAGCACGATATCGACGGCATACTTGGCTCGTCCATTGACTTTGGTTTCGCCCTCGACCCGCGGAGTGGGATTGCCTACGACCTGTTTCGATGAAGCCATCAGAATGCCTCCGAAGATGTGTTGAAAATGTTTCGTATGTGACGTGGCGATTCCGCCCTCGGTGACTCGTCTTGGAATCGCCGAAGGCGGAACAGATCTGGCTCCCCGGGAGGGACTCGAACCCCCGACCAATTGGTTAACAGCCAACTGCTCTACCGACTGAGCTACCGGGGAATTAGTTAAATGATCCTCGTTAACGAGAAGCCCGCATCGTGGACGCGCCCTCACCCTCCTCTTCTCCCGCAGGCGGCCAAGGGCGGCTCGTCGAAAGACTTCAAGAGTCTAAACTCCTTGAAGAAGAGGAACAAACCACCGGCCCCAAAGAACATCAACGAGTTTCTCTTGTAACATACGATAGCGCTAATTTCCAGAATCCGGAATACTGATTCTTCTTAGTTCCTCACGTATCCGCTCGTGATGCGTGGCCCGCCAGTAAATACGGCCGCATTCCGGGCAGCCGAAAAACCGCTCCTGGCTCGAGAAGACATACGGCGGGACCAGCCTCTCAACCGCCGCTTTCGCGCGCGGTTGGAGCTCTGCATTGCATTCCGCACACCGAGTAAAGGCCCGCGCTAAAGGGTCAAGATTGCAAGCCCGGATCACCTGGCGCAACTGCTCGCGGTAGTGATCGCTTTCGACAAACAGAAAAGTCGGCGGTTGTTTCTGCTTGAACCGGCGGTCTCGGGTCAAGATGAGGCGGTCTTCCTGACGGGCGGCGCGAATCAAACCATAACCGCAGAGATGCGGGCCATAAATCACGTCATGGCCCATGAGGCGGAGCCACCTGGCGAGCTTACCAAGCATCCGGTCGGCGGCAAACTTCATACACTGCATACCGGTGTTCACTACAATCCAATTGAATCGTTCAGCCCAAGGCCTTACCATATATCGCTTAATCATGATTGCGAAACGCTCTGTTGGCGTCATCATAGTAGGCTTTTGGTGTGTGATGAACGCGTTGCTCATTAAACGCCAATTTGCCGAGCCGCCAGCGCCGATTGTCCTGGGCTCAAGTGAGCGCGTTTCCGACATTATCGAGGAGTGGTGGGGAGTCTATTACCGCGGCGAAAAAATCGGTTACGCGAGCCAAATCATCGAACCTAACGCCGCCGGGTACGCAATTCGTGACCATTCAGAGCTGCGCTTAAACCTATTGGGTACAAACCAGACGGCAACGACGAGAGTACGCATGGAAGTGAACCTGGAATGGGCTTTGGACAACTTCGATTTCGAGCTCCAATCCGGCGAAGTACAGTTCAAGGCGTCCGGGAGAGTCTCACCGGGACGGCTCTCAATTGAGACCGTTTCAGCAGGCCATCGCGCCACGCGAGAGATCCCTCTGCGTCAACGTCCGTATTTACTTGCCGCGCTCAAGCCATTCGCCGCCACCCAGCAGTTGGAAGAGAACAAGGAGTACTATTTCCCGACGTTCGATCCAGCGACGTTGTCACAACAGGTGACCAAGCTCGTCATTGAAGCTCGTGAGAACATCCGCATTGGCGATCGCGTCGAGCCCGCGCTCCGAGTTCGCCAACAGTTCAAAGGCGTCTCGGTCGTTTCATGGCTTGACGGGAGCGGGCGAACGCTAAAGGAAGAAAGTCCTGCTGGTCTTTCCATGGCGCGCCAAAGCCAAGGTGAAGCGCGAAAGCTGGACGCGCGGCGTTCTGTTCCCCTCGACCTCATCGCACAAACCTCAATTCGGCTGCCTGCTCCTATTAGGAATGCCGCTCACAAAGAGGTTCTCAGGTTGCGCCTAACAGGTTTCGACCCGGCGGGCTTCTCACTGTCCGGCGGCCGCCAGCTATTCAACCAAGGCATACTGGAAATCCGCAGGGAATTAGTGGACGCGGCACCTCCCATGTCGCTTCCCGTTTCAGATATCCGGCTGGTTTCGTATCTCCAGCCAACGGCGTTTCTGCAAAGCGACCATCCGGCAATTCGGACTCTCGCGCGCGAGATCACTGGGGCGGAGAAAGACGTGCGCAAGGCAGCGCTCCGAATCAACGATTGGGTTTATAAGAACGTGAGCAAGAAACCGACCGTCAGCATTCCGACGGCGCTCGAGGTGCTGCAAACTCGGCGCGGCGATTGCAACGAGCACGCCGTCCTATTCAATGCATTGGCGCGCGCCGCCGGAATTCCAGCTAAGACGGTAGTGGGAGTCGTTCATATGCGCGGAGCGTTTTACTACCACGCCTGGTCGGAGGTGTGGCTCGGCGACTGGGTAACAATCGATCCGGTATTAAACCAGTTTCCCGCAGACGTCACCCACGTCAAGTTTCTCGAGGGCGACATCGATCGCCAGATCGACATCCTGCGGCTCATCGGCAATCTAAAAATTGAAGTACTCTAGCAGGCTGCTGAAAAAACCCATATGCTTCGTTGCGCTCAATCGCCTCGCTCCAACGTACTGGAAGTACGCCTCGCTTGTCGATTTTTCGCGCGCCTCGCCTCTGGGTCTCTTTGAGCAGCCTGCAAGAGGCTTTTCAGTAGAACATTTTGGATTTTTGATTTTGGATGATTGTCGGAGAGCTGATACCGCGCAAGCTGAGAAATTAAGATGATTGCGATAACTAACCTGACGAAACGATACGGCGATTTCGTCGCCGTCAACTCCCTGGACCTCAACGTCGCCGCCGGCGAAATCCTCGGCTTTCTCGGCCCTAACGGCGCAGGTAAGACCACGACTATCCGGATGCTCATGGGCCTTTTGCAACCCACTTCAGGCCGCGTCTTGTTGGGCGGCCATGATGTTCAACGCGAACCGGAGAGAGCCAAGGCACTGGCCGGATTTATCCCAGATCGCCCGTTTATCTATGAGAAACTGACGGGCAACGAGTTTTTGCAGTTCGCCGGGAAATTGCATCACGTGGAATCCGGCCAGCTCCGGCGTCGCGCCGGGAATCTTCTGGAACGCCTCGATCTCACGCCTTGGCAAGACGAACGCATCGAGGGTTACTCCCATGGCATGAAGCAGCGGATTGTGGTCTGCGCCGCGTTACTACATCAGCCCAGGATTGTCATCGTCGATGAGCCGATGGTAGGCATGGATCCGCGCGGCGCGCGCACGTTGAAGGACTTGTTTTGCGAGCTAGCGGAAAACGGCACTGCAGTATTTCTTTCCACTCACAGCATCAGCGTCGCAGAAGAGATTTGCCACCGCATCGGCATCATTCAAAGAGGTCGGTTGATCGCTTGCGGCTCGGCGGCGGACATTCGCGGTCGGTCACAAGACAGGGGCGGCAACCTGGAAAGCGCATTCCTCGAAATGACTTTGGAACAAAGCGCACCGGAAGGGGTTGCTTCGGGGGCTGCTGGACAATCGTAAAGCCCACCTTGGTCTTGGTGCTCGTGGCGGATGAACACGCCCACGAACCCGGATTACGAATAACATGAACGACATCTTTCTCTTGCTCTCGCCTTTTTGGCTCAACTGGCGGAACGAGTTCCTTAACAGCAAAACAAAGCGCCTGCGACAATCGTTTCTTTTGTCGCTGGGAGCTGCGTTCTGGTTTGGCGTCTACTTCGGCGTGCGCCGGGTTTTGCTCTACCTGCACGATGTTCATGAATTAGGCCCCGCCCTCGCCTACCAATTGCTGCTCCTGATACTGCTAACCTTCTTATCGCTGTTGCTATTTAGCAACCTGATCAACGCACTGTCGGCTTTTTTTCTCGCCCGGGATCTGGACCTCCTCATGGCCGCGCCGATTCGGTTGGATTCCTTCTATTACTCCCGGCTGATCACCACGACAGTTCATTCCTCATGGATGGTGCTGTTTTTTAGCCTGCCCGTATTCGCCGCTTATGCGTCGGTGTTCGGTGGCGGCGCGATTTTCTTCATTTGGGTCCTGCTGGTTCTGCCGTTGTTCTTAGTCATACCGGCGGCCATCGGAATACTTATCACTCACCTGCTGGTGTATTTCCTCCCTGCAAAACGGATCCGCGATATGCTATTTTTCACCGGACTTCTGGCGTTCGTCGCGCTCTATTTGCTGTTTCGCTTTTCCCAACCCGAGCGGCTCGTTAATCCTGAAGCCTTCGGCCACTTCGCGCACTTTCTTACAGCCATGGAAACGCCGTCAGCGCCGTTTCTGCCAAGTAGTTGGTCCGCCGAAATCCTTGCCGCGCCGCTCTTCAACAAGCCTACGGCACAGGGCTTCTACTACGCGCTTCTGGCGAGCTACGCGCTGTTTTTGCCCTTGGCT
>DATACQ010000295.1:0-2535 GCA_036258955.1 Binatia bacterium | reverse complement strand
ATCTTTCCCTGAGCGGTTTTACCTTCCCATAAAAATGTCGGCATATTACTGTGCTCCCATCTTTAAAAATTCTGTATTAATCCTTAGGATCTCGTGTCGTTAGTAACCAACCGAGAACACCGATCCGAAACCCTTGTCTGCATCCGTGACCCGCAGAGTCTCAGCGACAGTCGTAAGCCCGGTGCGAACTTTGTTCAGAGCACTCATCCGCAGCGTGCTCATCCCGAGCTTGACGGCTTCACGCTTCAAATCGATCGTGGAGGCCCCGCGCAAGATCAGTTCTTTCAATGGCTCGTGCATCACCATGATTTCGTATATCGCCAAGCGGCCCTTGTACCCCGTGTCATTGCAGTTAGCGCACCCTCTTCCTTCGAAGGTCGGAAAACCGGCGCTGACTTCGCTCGGGTCTACGCCAAGATTGATCAAGGCCTCGGGGTTAGTTTCGACCGGCTCTTTGCACTTCTCACAGATCCTGCGCACCAGCCGCTGCGCAGCGATCAGGTTGATCGATGAGGTCAGAAGAAACGGCTCCACTCCCATATTAATCAACCGGTCGACCGTGGATGGAGCATCGTTGGTGTGCAACGTACTGAGAACCAAATGGCCGGTGAGCGCGGCTTTAACGCCGATTTGCGCGGTTTCAAGATCGCGCATTTCACCCACCATGATGATATCGGGATCCTGACGCAAGAAAGAGCGCAACGCCGCCGCAAACGTCAAACCGATCTGCTCTCTCACCTGCACCTGGTTGATCCCCATCAGATTGTACTCGACAGGGTCTTCGGCGGTGGAAATATTCACGTCTGGTTTGTTGAGCTCGGACAGCGCGGAATAGAGGGTTGTCGATTTGCCGCTTCCAGTCGGGCCAGTGATGAGGATCATGCCGTAAGGTTTATGAATGGCTTCCTGAAACTCTGCTTGCATCTGCGGATCAAATCCGAGTTTGGACATGTCGAGTTGGAGATTGGACTTGTCCAACAAGCGCATGACGACTTTTTCGCCGAATAACGTGGGTAGCACCGAAACTCGGATGTCCAGTTCACCATTCATTCCCATTTTGAGTTTGATGCGGCCGTCCTGGGTTAGGCGGCGCTCGGCGATGTCAAGACCGGCCATGACCTTCAAACGCGATACAAGCGGATTCTTCAGCCGCATGGGTGGGCTCATTATTTCATGAAGCACGCCGTCAACACGGAAACGCACACGAAAGGTTTTTTCGTAAGGCTCTATATGGATATCACTGGCGCGGCGCTTGGCTGCATCGGCAAGAATCGCATTGACCAACGTGACCACCGGCGCTTCCATGGTGGCCTGCTGCAGTTCTTGCAGATTGACGTCGTCCGATTCATGGATGACTTCCATATCGGAGTCGCCGAATTTCTTGAGCACGTCGTCATAGCTGACGCCGCCGAAGCGATGTTCCAGGGTCTTTTTGATAGCGGACGGCGATGCTGCGACGACCCGAACACCATAGCCGGTGATAAACTTAACCTCGTTGATAGCCACCAGCTCCGTCGGGTCAGCCATGGCGACAGTGAGGTTGGATCCAAGGAGTTTTAGCGGAATGATTTGGTGTTTTTGGATCAGGTGGGCAGGCACCAAATTGAACGTGGCATCGTCAATGTCGGTGGGGTTCAGTTCGACTTTCTCGATGCCGAATTGTTTGGCGAGGAATTCGGTTAACGAATCTTCGGTAGCAAAGCCGAGCTTGACCAGTTCCTTGGTGAGGCTCGATCCATTTTCTCGTTCCTTCTCTTGTGCCTGGGATAGCTGTTCGCGGGTGACGATGCCGCCCCGAACCAACAGCTCTGCAAAGCGCGGTTCCATGCAGGATTAGCAATCGGAAGGAACCAAATTTTCTTAAGAAGTAACAAGGCTGTCACCGGAATCAGTTTGCAGGGTAGGGAGTGCAGTCAATGGAGTGACGTAAGCGTCTCAGTTTGTTACGCTTTCTTTCCTAAAGCGGCCTGTGCAGCCGCCAATTTTGCGATCGGCACGCGAAAGGGCGAGCAACTTACATAGTCGAGGCCGATGTCGTGACAAAATCGCACCGATTTTGGGTCGCCGCCGTGTTCACCGCAAATCCCCATTTCGAGCGCTCTGCGCGTTTGGCGACCCTTGCTCACGGCAATGCGCATCAGCGCACCCACTCCTTCTTGATCGATCGTGACAAACGGATCCTGAGGCAGAAGCCCTTCCATCACATAGCTGGGGAGAAATTTTCCCGCATCGTCGCGCGATAATCCAAGGCAAGTCTGGGTTAAATCATTGGTGCCGAAGGAGAAAAACTCCGCTTCTTTTGCGATTTCATCAGCGACCAGACAGGCGCGCGGTAGTTCGATCATAGTGCCCACAAGGTAGCGAATTTTCACCCCGTAGGACTTCGTGGTCGCATGCGCTGTTTGCTCGACGATAGCTCTTTGGGCTTTCAGTTCCTCGCGGGACCCTACGAGCGGTATCATAACCTCGGGGAAAGGATTCTTTCCCTCCTTGCGTAACTCACAAGCAGCTTCAAAGATCGCCCGCACCTGCATC
>DATACQ010000294.1:0-1773 GCA_036258955.1 Binatia bacterium | reverse complement strand
AACCTGTATTGCTCCATCATTCTCCGCCCCACCTTGCCGCCCGCGCGCGCTCCCCAGATTACGTTGGCCGCGGCGGTGGCTTTGAGCGATGCCATTGCGAGTTTCAGTACGATCCCGCCGAGCATCAAATGGCCCAATGACATTCTGGCCAGCGGGAAAAAACTCGCCGGCGTGCTCACGGAAGCCGTATCCGATGCGCGGAAGATCGAATTTGTCGTCGTAGGGATCGGAATTAACCTTAATTACTCGTTTGCGGCGATGCCCATCGAGATTCGCGACCGCGCGACTTCGCTGTCGATATTAGTGGGCCATCCGATCAGTCGCGAGGAGTTCTCGAGACGATTGATTCAGGACCTGGACAGATGTTATGCAGTTCTCGAAGAACAGGGTTTCGCGGCACTTGCGCCGCTTTGGGACGAGCGCTTCGGACTGCGCGGCCGCGCCGTGCGGGTCGAGATGGGCGACCGCAGCATTAGCGGACGCGCCGTGGGGATCGATTCCGACGGCCTTTTAATCATCGAGAGCGGCGGCGCGCGCGAGCGCATCGTTGCCGGCGATGTGATTCCCTTGGATGATAGGTCGTAACATCCGGGAGTTGTAAATGTTTATTTTGAGTTTTGAGCTGGCGGTCTTTTCGTAAAGGCGGAACGTAACATTAGAACTGTTTTCGTCATTCCCGCGAAAGAGGGAATCTTGTAGGGGCGGGTTTGAAAGCCGCCCTTACGCTGGATTCCGGGTCGCGCTAGCTACCGCCCGCTTGCGCGGAATGACTGTCAAAGAAAAGCTGCGAGAGAGACACCGGTAGCATGTTGTTAGCAATTGACATCGGCAACACGAACATCGTTCTGGGTCTTTACCAGGGTAAGAAACTGACCACGCACTGGCGTCTGGCCACGCAATCTGAACGCACCGCTGACGAATATGGTGTCTTGATCTCCCAGCTCATCACTGCAGAGGGGTACCGCCCAGGACAGATCACCGCGGTCGTCGCCTCCTGTGTGGTCCCGCCCATGCTCACGACCACGCAGGAGCTGGCGCGCAAAGTTTTCAAGCTCGATCCATTGCTCGTCGGGCCGGGCATTAAGACCGGCATGCCGATCCTTTATGAAAACCCGAAGGACGTTGGTGCGGACCGGATCGTAAACGGCGTCGCTGCCTACGAAAAATATCGCGATACCTGCATCATCGTCGATTTTGGTACTGCCACGACCATCGATCTTATTTCGAACAAAGGCGAGTATATCGGCGGCGCCATCGCTCCGGGCCTTTACATCGCACTGGAAGCGCTGGTGCAGCGTGCATCCAAACTGCCGCGCATCGAAGTGGTCAAACCCAAGGAAGTGATCGGTAAGAACACCGTAAGCTCCATACAAGCGGGGATCTTTTTCGGCTACGCCGGTCTGGTGGACGGCATCGTGCGGCGCATGCAGAATGAGCATGGAACCGGCTCGAAAGTTGTTGCGACGGGGGGGTTGGCGGCGCTCATCGCCTCGGAATGTTCGTCTATCAGCGAGGTGGACGACTTTTTGACCCTTGACGGATTGCGGATCATTTATGAGCGGAACGCGTTACGAGAGGTGCAAGCGAGAGCGCAAAAATAATCTAACGGGAAGGATGCCGGAATCATGGCGATTGCGGAACTGGATAAACTTCGTACTGTCGGTATTTTGGGCCAGGGTGGTTCGGGGAAGACCTCCCTTGGGGAAGCGATGCTGTTGGGCGCGGGAGCGACCCAGCGGCTCGGGCGAGTTCAGGACGGCACTTCGGTGTTTG
>DATACQ010000293.1:0-2930 GCA_036258955.1 Binatia bacterium | reverse complement strand
CGGTGGCAATCTTGACGCGACGACGCCGGAGCCGGCGCCGCAAGCGCACCGTGAGCCGTTTGAACGCGAAGCTGACGACGTTCTCTGCGTCCCCCAATTGTCCGAGCGCGCCGCGCAGTAACAGCCCAAACATGCCAAGCTTGCTGACCGGCCGTACGGCTATGGCAACCAGTTGCCCGTCGCGCAACGCAACTGACTCAGCAATCCCGATCTGCTCAAGCTGGAGTCTGTTATTGCCCGCGATTAAAGTTGCCGTGCGCATGGTTCGTACGTTCCCTTCGTGCTCGAGCTCGAGCACCAATTGCCGGTGCTCGCGCGCGATGGTCATGATGCCTGCCCACAGCGCTACGATGCGGCTGCGCCCGAAGCGCTTTTTGTAGGCCTCGCGGTCTTCCAACAGTTGAGGATAAAACCCCAGGCTCGCATTGACGAGAAATACGCGGTGATTGATCAGGCCGACCTGAACGGGTTGGACAATGGCATCCAGCAAAACTTTCGTCGCTTGAGCAGTGTCTGAGGGAATGTGGTGTGTGCGGCTGAAGTAATTGAAAGTTCCTTGTGGCAAGATCCCGAACGGCACACCGGCCTCGAGAACCGGTTGCGCAACGGAGTTAATCGTGCCGTCGCCTCCTGCGGCCACTACGACACCGCCCTGTTGCTGCGCTAGCTCCACCGCCCGCCGTCCTAGGGCCGTGACTTGCCATGGGTCCTCCGCGATTAAGAGCTCGTGGCGTCGTCCGGCACCCTTCAACACATTCTTGATTGTATCGAGCCTCTCCGCCGCATCTGCTCGGCCGGAGCCGGCGTTCAACACGATAAACAGCGGAACGTTGCGCTGCATGCTGATTTCACCCTGGTCCCGCTGCATTGACTCACACTGATGATAGAGATTTCCAAGAACGAGGAGAAATGGTGAAGCTGCCGAGATTCAAATGAGAGTTGGCCGCGCGGTTAGTCTGTTTTGATTTCTACCGTCAGTAGCTCCCATCACGGTCTTTCAGCTTTGATTTCCCGCACTAAACTCCAATCCACTAGCTGAGTGATGGAGATATCTTTTGTTATTTTGAGGCGTTCTTTGGTGAGCTGCACGTCGAGTTGTACTCCCTTATCGGAGATCATACCGTCTGTCGTGAAAGAATTGATGGAAGCATCGTAGGCCCTGGCAGACTGCGGCGGGGTGATGCCGAGATAATCGGATAGCATCTGAATTGTCTCGGCGCGGTTCTGCTTCATGAAACGCGAGCCGCGCACGCCCGCGCGCACAACTTTTTTCACCTGCTCGCGTTGGCTTTGTAGCTTCGCGTCCATGACGGCCATGCCCGACAGCGGCAACTCAATCAGGTCCCCCAGATACACCAATCGGCGAAATCCTTCATCTTCCGCCTTGACGGAAAACGCAACATCAATCGGGGTTGCGTGGATAGAGCCGGCGCGCAGCGCCGCCAGCCGGGTCGGACTTTCGCCAGTGACAATAATCGTGATATCGCGGTCCGGCTCCATGCCGAAATGGCGCACCGCGACACGGGACAAGTAATCCACCGTACCGGCAACGGAATCGACGCCGATGACCTTGCCTTTGAGATCCTTGGGCGTCTTTATTTCTGGACGAGCAATCAGCACGTGCAGCGGCCGCCCGGCGAAGCCCACCACCGCCTTTATGGGAACACCCGTAACCGCGGCGCGCAGCGCGGAGCCCCATGCGAGTAGATAATCAACATCTCCGGACATCAATGCTTTTACCCCGAGAGCCGGTTGCATCTGCACTTTATCGACGTCGATCCCTTCGTCTTTAAAGAAACCTTTACGCATCGCGACCACCACGGGAAACTCAAAGAGACCGCGACTGGGCGTAGCGATGGTCACTCGCTCCGCGGCAACCGGCGCGGCATCGCACAGTAGGAAAATCACCGCGCCGAGAGCGACCATCCAATACGAAAACCTCAGTAGTGTCAGGTCAGCCACTTTCATTTTCCTATCCTCGCCGTCTATGCACAGAGTTTTGCAGAATCATATTGCGTCGGAATACCATCCGACACAAGGTGGGCCAGATTATCGGCCCCGGAATTGTGGCGGCAAGAATGCGCCGCGCTCTCTGGTTGTGTCTCAACAGCTTAGCTTGGGACATTGGGCGGACGCGCAGCGGCAGTTGCAGCCCGGCTTGTTATAAGAATCATCCCACTCTATATTTCCGGCATGGAAATCAAAGATGGTTCTTCATTAGTGGCGGATCTCACTACGATCGGGCGCAAAACCGGGTTGCCGCGAACCGTGGAATTGCGCTTTACTTACCTCAACGGCTGCTTTTATGCATCCTCCAGCAAGGTCGAAGGGAAACACTGGTGCCAAAACATGATCAAGAACCCCGCCGTCGAGATCAGCGCGCGGGGTGAGAAGCTTTCCGGCCTGGCAAAGTTAGTGACCGATGATAACCTGCGCCGACAGGTCCTGACTATACGTGATTCGCCACCGCGCCTCGAGCGCGTCGTCTTCGAGATCACGCCGCGCACATAATTTGCAAGGGCAGAGGGCGAAGCGAAAAGCGTTCTCAACCGACCGCAGACCGAGCCGCTCTGTGCGCACTGCGCCATGCGCCTTTTGGCTTACGCTTGGCTCAGCACAAACACTCCGGCCACGATCAAACTTGCCGCTACCCCGTCGCGGAAGGTCACGACTTCGATACCGCGCAATGTAAAATGCGCCAGCGCGAAAGTGACCAGAGGCGAGATGCGCCAGATGGGGGAAAGCAGTGCCGCCGGCCCATAGATCAAGGCAAAGAAAGTGAAAAGCGAGCCGAGCGCTTCCGCAAGCCCGGAAAGCGAGAACAAGCACAAACCGGTGAGCGGCACGGGCTTCCATTGCGGCCGCAGCGCGATGAGCCGCGCGAAAACGAGCATAAACAAGAGCGCCGTCACTTGTGTGATCAACGCGCC
>DATACQ010000292.1:0-3072 GCA_036258955.1 Binatia bacterium | reverse complement strand
GCGCACCGCAGTGGTGAGTTCCGGGCCCAAGCCGACTTCGCGGGTGCGATCGATAAATGGCTCAACAAAAATAGTCTGCGCATCTTTGGGCAAGAGATTTCCGCCCCCGCCGAACTCGTAACCGCAGCTCGAAAGGAGAACGCACAGAAGCATTACAACTACTTTGGCAACCTTTGCTGACCCCCATACAGTCATCGCTACTCCTCCAACACTATATTGACCAAACGTCGCGGCACGTGCACGAGCCGCCGGATTTTCTTGCCATCGAGAAAGGACCTCACCCGCTCATCCCCCAGTGCGATGCCTTCAATACGCTCCTGGCTCATATCGGCAGGGATCGTAATCCTAGTACGGATTTTGCCGTTGACCTGGACGACAATGAGCAGCTCGTCGGTTTCGAGCGCCTCCGGAGAGAAGAGCGGCCACGGCACCGTGTCCAGCCGCTCGCGGTGCCCCAGGCGCTCCCAAAGCTCGCTTGCAATATGCGGCACGAAAGGCGCCAACAAGATCACGATGCTCTCGATTCCGGCTCGCACCAAACTGGCGCGCTCTCCGGAGAGCTCGGAGCCATCCTCGGTATCTTGGGTCGCGGCGCTGATCGCGTTGAACAGTTCCATAATAGCGGCAATCGCGGTATTGAAATGAAAACGGCCGTCAATGTCGTCCGTCACTTTCTTGATCGTTCGATGAACCATGCGCCTGAGGTCGCGCAATCCGGCTTGCGCTTCGCCGGCGCTCGGGCCCGAGCGCGCAGAGGCCAGAGCTTCACGGTTGTGATATACGAAGCGCCAGAGACGCGAGAGAAAGCGATAGCCGCCCTCGACTCCTTGGTCGCTCCATTCCAAGTCCTTCTCCGGCGGCGCCGCGAAAAGAGTAAACAGGCGCGCAGTGTCGGCGCCGTAAGCGTTGACCAAATCTTCGGGATCAACGATGTTCTTTTTCGATTTCGACATCTTCTCGACCCGGCCCTTCTCCACCGGGCGTTGGCAGTGAGGACATTTCCAACCGAACTTTTCCGAACCGGCAAGCTCGGTGGGAAAGAGCCAGCCGTGTTCACTACAGCGGTAGGTTTCTTTGCTGACCATGCCTTGGGTCAGCAACTGGGCAAAAGGTTCGTCCACTTTGGCCAAGCCGAGATCACGCAGCGCTTTGGTAAAAAAACGCGCGTACAGAAGATGCAGCACAGCGTGCTCAACCCCACCGATGTACTGATCCACAGGCATCCAATGAGCGCTTCTTTCCGAATCGAATGGAGCGATCGTGTGGCGCGCCGATGTGAAACGCAGGAAATACCACGAGGAATCCACGAAAGTGTCCATCGCGGCGGGGCAGACGCCCGGCAGATCCGAAGCAAAGACGATTACGTTAGGAATCGTCGCTGACAGAAATCAAAAGCAGATCGAGGCGCGTTTTCAGGATTTTGTCCGCTATCTGGCTAGGAAACTTTCCTCCGCATCGGAGCTGGACGGAAGGATTGTTCTCGTTTCGACACAGTCTCAGCTCGCCAACCTTCTTTCGGCGAGGAAGGCCGATTTCTACATGGAGAGCCCGCATCCGACGCATATGATCAACAACGTATACGGCGCGGGTAAATTACTCCTCAGGCGCTGGAAAGGAGGCATGGCCGAGTACCACGCCGCGATTTTCACCGCGAAAAACGGTGCGACCAAGCGTCTCGAAGACCTTAAGGGAAAGATTATCGCTTTTGAAGATCCCGAATCGACTTCAGGTTATTTTCTCCCGAAGCTATACCTCATGAAAAAAGGGTTCAAAGTTGTACGGAAGACTAAAAACGATGCCGAGGTCTCCAGCGGAGAGATCGGTTACATTTTTGCCGGTTCTCAGAGGAAACTCGTCGACTCGGTTCTCGCAAACAAGGTGGCCGCCGGAGCCTTTAGCAACAATGACCACGCCGCCCTCGACGACAGCAAAAGATCGCAATTAACCATTTTGGCGGAAACGGCGAGTTTACCGCGCCACCTTGTCTCAGTTCGAAAAGACTTGGCTCCAGAGCTGACCAAGGGTCTGGAGAAGGCCCTACTGTCGATGCACCAAGATCCGGCAGGGCGTTCGATATTGCAAAAAGCCGACGGAACGACGAAGTTCGACCCCCTACCGGGAGGGGAGTTGGCGGTCCGCCAACGGTTGATCGATATTCATTACTCTCCTCAGAAAAACTAGAGAACCCTGTCGTTCGAAGTTCAAGAGTTGAAAGTTGTGGTGCGTGCGTTCGCACCAGCGGGGTCAGATCTTTACTTTGATAATGATTGTCGCGTCAGTCACGGCTAACTCGCTTTTCGCATTTCGCTAGCCAGGATGTCGTTCACGAGCGACTGGTAGGGTAGTCCCTTTTTCTCAGCGGTCTTGCGAAGCCAACCCAAAACCTTTGCGTCCAACCGTATCGTGATGAGCTTTCTCGGCTCATCACCCATAGTCGGCCTACCGACCCGCTGCATGGATGAAAGCTGCCGGTCGGACAATTCGGGAATATCGGTAAGGTTAATCTTCTTCGACTTCATACGTTTTTCGTTCTTTACGGCTCGCGCGCCGCGCGCTGATGATCCGCGTCGTTTCTTCATCGCCTCATCTCCTTACCGTAAAGACGGCTGAAAAAGCTCACATGCTTCGTTGCGCTCGATTGCCTCGCTTCGACGTACAACCGGAGTACGCCTGCGCTCGTCAATTAATCGCGCGCCTCGCCTCTGAGCTTTTTGAGCAGTCTTTAATACGTTATTACAGACCTGCCGGATCGAAACACCGTGGCGGCTTCTTCGAAGGATATACGGTGCTTGCGCAGTTGCTCTGGGCCTTTCGTGAATCCCAGTCGAACATGAATTACGTATATACATATACAACGATTGGACAAAAGTTAACAAGTAAGCCGGAAAAAGCTTCGTCGTCATGGTTGCCATGAATCCCTGCTCGTTACGCTTTTCTGGCGGTCTCGTTACGCCGGAAGAACTGTAATAGCGACCAAAAGGAGGGTGGAGGCTCAGGTTTTCGCATTCCGCTATTTGGTACTTTTGAATGCGCACACCTGGACGCGTCTTTGGTTTGCAGTTCGTTTCACGC
>DATACQ010000291.1:0-7557 GCA_036258955.1 Binatia bacterium | reverse complement strand
GGTCCTCGGCTAAGTGCTGGCCACTTCGTAGGCGAAAAACCCCACGGTGCTAAGCCATTCGCTGACACTATTAGTAGGTAAAACTCCGAAACCTGAGCGTTAGCCGTCCTAAAGCACTGACTTCGATCTGGCAATCGTTTTGCTGTGAAGACTATCTGCTGAGCCGGGCGACACAACGGGAGAACGACATCGTAGAAGTCTTGCTCACACTCGCAGGAATAGAGATTGTCGTTTTTCGCTGTTGGCGTCTTGTTCGACAGCCAGAACGCCAACGCCTCTCTGGTCGCCCAGGCTCAGTCTAGGTTGGAATTCGTTACTCTACGACAGGAGCCGCCGGTTAAAGTATGCGACGCTTACAAATAACAGATCTGCTCACGATAACCGTCGTGATTGTTCTCACGTTCATTGTATGCAGCCTGTTCCAGTAACAGAGCGGCGAGATTCCGCAAAGAACCTCGGCGCCACGTTGCGCGGATAGCGGAGCTACAGCTCCGTGAACACCGTCACCTGGCTAAGATCTGTTCTGGAGTTGCGCCCGTCACTCTCATTCCGGTGAAATAGCCGACCAACAAGCCGAAACGCTGCGGATCTAGCAGAGATCCATCTACTTTCGTGAATGTCGCCCCCTGGAATATCTTTAAGGCGTTCGGTGGTTCGTCAATTTTTGGGTGATCAGGTTGCTTTCAGAGTTCGGCCGTTTTTACGCGATTACTGCACGTCGTGAAGAAAGCTGAGCGAGTCCGTCAGCTTTTGCTTCGACCGGACTTTCTGCCCCGAGCGGGTTTCGAATTTAGGTGCCCCACCAACTATTCCCCCTCTCATGGGTTATAAGATGCGCGGCTTAACACAGGTTGGATCACCGCGATGCGGCATTGCACAGGAAATCGGACCGTTCGCGCCCGCCGGACGATTACGGAAGACCGCTCAGGCGGTAGCTGATTCAGGGAGGGCTGCGTGCAGTAGCACTACAACGGTGTCGCTTTTACAGGCAGCCCTCGGCTGGTTGGAAATGAGCCGCGAGCCTCTCATCGACCCACTTCTTGGCCGCTTGCAGCACGTAGTTCCGAGCTTTCGCCTCTGACTCAAATCGATCTCCGGCAATGCCGTGAATAGTACTAGGAACGCCGGAGCTGTCGAGCGGAGGCACTACTCCCGCTTTAACTTTCCAAAGCTCTGTCTCGGGAACGGAGCTGGTATCCCAAATTATCGTGTAGCCACTGTATTCTTCTGTACGGTTTGGCATATTACGGTAATTCAAGAAGCCGGGTGGCACCACTCCATTCAGACAACCTCTTGAGCTCGTGTCCGGCAAATGTGGGAGGTGGCGTCCGTTTACGCTGCATCAGTGCCAGCCGATGTTCTCGGCCTTTACACGCATCGGTAGTCGAGCAGCGCGTAACGCTGGCAGAATCGCAGGTACTCAAGGTGGCTTGCGAACTGGGACTCTTTGTACACCCAGCGTGGCGCGGGCTGCGTCGTGCACCCCGTGAAAAAAGCAGCGCACAGCGTTACCGCAAGAACGATCAAGATGCTTTTCATGATGTTTACCTCCCACGGTGACAGTAATTCGCTCTACCGAAATTATCTCATCAGGCCAACGGCGTGACGTCAAGTAGATTTTTCCCTGCCGATTGGTAGCGGAACTGTTTGGGACTGCTTTTAGCAGTAGCGGTTTCGGAGCATATGCTCCCGTCGTGAGCGCACCCAGGCGGCAGCCGAAGCGTAAACACGCGTAGCGTTCTGAGGAGAGGCAGAAACTTCGGTCTAAGGTCCCAAATCCAGGAGCCGACGCTCAGCCCAGGCTATCGCCTCCTGGGCGGCAGCGGCTTTGGCCGCGTCAGCCGTGGAAAATAGCTCGGATAGGGTAAAACAATGCGTGCCGTACTTGCCTTTAGCGGCGTGCCAGAGGAGTTGACCTGTTGCGGCATATCTTCCTGTGAACTTGTCGAGGGCAGCTCCGTAAATGATCGAGTGGCCTTTGTAGAGGAAACTGCTCATTGCGATCCCTGTGCGCTCAGGTCCCCTAAAAAGTGCGAAGAAAATCGTTGCTTGATTTCGTTGCTGGCTGTGTCGAGCCCACTGGAAATTGTTTCTGGAACAATCCTTTCTTTTGCCCCGAACAAGGCAGCCATCAACGCCATAAAGACGCAGAGCCCGAGCACCACGATGCCAAGGAAAACAACTCCGCGGGTCGGAGCGCCGCCCTTACTTTCTTTTCGAAGCGCAATGAGGAGGATCAAGAGCAGCGATAGAATCACGATCGCAATCGCTGTGTGTGTGATGGCCCTGAGCGCGAGTTCCTGTTGCATTGTGGCCTCGTAGGTCGTTGAGCGATTCGGAACCTTTATTGATTCGAAGGAGCGGAAAATCGGATGGCGGCGGGTTTCTTGGTGTCGATGCGACCGATTCGTTTATGCTTGCGTTGCTGTCGTCCGACGGGTCCGACGTGAACGGCTCCTCCGGCAAAAGCTGTTTTATCTTCTCGAAGAACTGGCGCCACGGCATGTAGTGAGTACGCATAGGCAATCTCCACTTGATACATATTGCCAAACGAGTGCCGCGCTCAATGGCGGTCCAAATAGGACGGCAACTCCCGTGAATACCAGAACTTGGCCGAGGTGGGCCGCATCGTTTCGGGTATCCATGGTAGGTCGGGCGGTCCTGCCCGGCGGGATCTTTGAAATTTGACTAGCCGTATACTGAAGATATTTTCGGTATAGGAGCCCAACGGACGGCTGGTTTCGTCTGCAAGTGACAGTTGTTGGACGCAGGACTGTGTTCTGTGCGCAGCACGAGTATGCAGAGATGCTATTTGCAGGTGCTGCTATCTAAGAACTTTCTTAGAAGTCTAATGCTGGCGCGATTGGGAGACGAGAAGCTGTTATAGGACATCGTGCTGCGTTTAGGAACCGCGCATCAAACGAACAGGCGCAAGAGAAATGATCGTAGCAGGCTGAAAGCCAAAATCACGGCGTGCCCGAAACGCCGCTGCCCGGAAGATTTCCCAGCGAAGTTAAAACCCGAGTATGGCTTCGTTGAGAGGATACAGAATGCTCATCGCGACGGTGCCTGAATAGAAGAAAATAACAAACATCAACAGTGCGAGCAGTAACCAGACGCATTTTCTCGCTACAGGTTGCTCATCAAAGGCATCTTTGTTGATGACCTGTGTCATTTCGGGTCACCGATTGCGATTCCTCCAAATTGGGATGTAGCCGCACTTCATGCAGTAGAGCCCTTCTGGAATTGTGCCGCTTTCACATCTTGGGCATCGCACCGCTATCTTTTTCTCTCGCCCTTCTTGGTCTTTCTCTATGTTTGTGCTCATTGGCCTCTCACGCACGGCAGTTCCGAACTGCCCACCTGACTGATAGCGATCGCGTAGCAGCGCCGGAGATGCTCAAACGCTTTTTCACAAAATGAGTAGTTGTCGAACAGCAGCGGCCCACATAAACTCCATGATGATCTATCGATTTTAAATTTTACCGGCCGATCCGTGCATAATGCGCATCTTTCAATTGTCCAATTTCGCCCCGAAGCGTCTTCGGTGCTTCACCGGCCGCCGCACCCAAGCGGACCCACACCGAAGGCCATCCCACTTTCCGGCCGCGATGATCGTGCAATCTTTGTAGACGACGGTAGTCCGCATCTGCGTCATCCGTGAAAGATTGTCGCCAGCACCCACAGGCCAACCAGCCACGCGACCACAACAAGCGTGACGAACAAAGTGATCCGAAGTTCGCTCATAAGTGCTCCTATCCGTAATGCCGAACGCGCACCGCGCACTCTGCCGTATTGAGCCGGCTTAAAAGTTTCTCCGACACCACGAATTGCCTGGCCGAATACATACCCAGCAGTGCTATCGGGAACGTGCATAGCGCTATGACGACAATGCCGAGGTGAACGATGCCTGGATTGGCTCGCCTCCCTCGATCTCTGTGCGAAGTCCGCCGAGTAACGGCATCAGGAGCGTTGTTCTTGCTATCCCCATCGTGCTCTCGGTCGGCTTTCAGACGAACTCGTGCTGCATTTGACCGCTTTAGTGGACAAGGCTTGCTCGTTTTCGCTCTGTCAGTTCAGCCAGTACTTCAAGCTCCCGTTCATCACGTTCAGGTTGCGGTGCCAGGGCTTCTCGCAAAACCTGTTCTAGTGAAATTAGAGCGTCGGGAAGCAGCGTCACTCCAGGATCGTCGAATGCGAAATACGTCACCCAATCTTCACGGCTCGTTAAGCGCTGCTTTCTCAAAGACCAGAAGAGATAGTGCCACGGGATGAGTAGCTTCACAGGTGCGTTCTCCCGTGAAACTGGAAAGCTAAACGGATGCCGCGCTGAGATGTGGGTGTTTAGGGCGGCATGCGCCTAGAAGCTCAAAAACCGCGCTACATGCATTGGCGTATTTCGGGCAGAAGAGGCAAGCCGGGCGGCTTAGCCCGTTAGGATAAGTGCTGTTCAATGACCTAATCGTCGCTGCTATGAAGCCGGCCGCCTCAACTTCGTCGTCACGGCACGAGCGGGTTTGTGCCACACGATTCAAAGAGACTTAACGAAAGTTCACCCAAACTTTCCTATCACGCCAGCAACAGATGAAGGGATGCGCGGACTTTCAAATGCCGCGGCGTGGCCTTTTTCAATGAGGGTAACGAATATTGACGGTTGTGGGCACAACCACGTTCGCACGAGGTCGACTGCTTCATGCCGGCTCTATGAGAAGACATATTTCATTCGTCCCCTGGCTCTACCTGCCAAACCGCCAAGTTGCCGACGCGCAAACGATGCGCAGCCAGCGCTGGTCGTAACGCTCCAAGTCTAAAATTTGCGAAGCCGTGACCGCCTAAACTTGAGAGCTTCCGCAAACAATCTCCTCTCCATTTCGCTCGACAGAAACCTCTCTCTCGTCGTATGGTTCACTATGCCTACACAACAGTACGGAAAATACATCCTGACGTCCAAAGCTCGGCAGCAAACCGGCGCGAAACTCTGGTATCCTTATGCCAGCGCAACGTGGCGCGATGCGAGAGGTTGGCACTACCAGCAATTTAATGACGAAAACACGTTCGACACAGCAAACGAGGCCACAGTCGTTGGTTTCTCGATTGCTCGTGCATGGATAGACAAGAATGGTTAACTCCAGTCGAGTCGAGATCGTTCGATCGCTTCAAGCTTTAACAAACGAGTACTTGCAGTCATCGTGCGGTAGATGAAACCCACCTTTGAACCCGGACAGGGAGGTCCGGATCGCCTGCGAACCCTTCCGTCTCTGAGGATCATCGCGCATCGGCCGTCCGCCCGGCTAGTACTCATACTGGTGAGGTTAACTTGAGTTCGGGTGCAAACGCCTTTTCCCAGTTTTCTCCATCACAACTGCCCAATTGTACATCCGCTCGGTTCGTAATGTTTGGCGTTTTCTGCGGCAAACTAGGAAAACTTGGCCTGGTCTTGCAGTTGCTCTGTACGCGCCCATGAACAACCTCACGAAAAAAACACCACCCGCCGCAAACGCGTCAGAAGGTCACGACACTGAGAAGATGTTACTTCGCCGTCTGGAAAGCACCGCGAGCGAAGACGAGTACTTCCGCTGGTTACTGTTTACGGTTGGCTATTATCGGGGCATCCGAAAGGTTGAGGCGGCAAAAGACCTGCTAACGGGATTTCTCGGCGTAACCAGCAAGCCGGACTACCATGTGCAATGCCGGCTCGCGCTCGGGCAGATCGCAACCGACGAGCAGAATATGGATGCCGCTATCAACCATTTCGGGGCGGCGTTAAATCTTAAACCGGAAAGTAAAAAAATTGAGTATATCTTGCACAATAATCTCGGTTATTGCTTCAATATGACCGGTGATTACCAGGAGGCCGAACGCCATTGCCGCAGCGCTTTGGAGCTAAACTGGACTCGCCCCAGCGCCTACCGTAATCTGGGGATTAGTTTTCACGGTCAGGGCAAGCTGGCTGCCGCGGCGTGGGCGTTGCTGGAGGCAGTCAAAATGGACGCCTCGGACGATCGTGCGCGAGTGTTTCTGAAGAAACTCGCAACCGACAACCCGTCTCTACCGCTTTATTGCCCTTGGCTCATGGAAGGGTTAGACCCTGCCGGAGTAATGCTGAAACAAGAGACAGTCTCCGGCTAGGCAAATGCAAGAAGCCAAACGGCGGCGAATTTCCAGCTCCTGTTCCTGACCTCGCTGCGCCCGGTGCGTCGCTTCGCCGAACACGTCAGCAAGCACGCGACAACTTGCCTCGAGTCTTTAGCGCAGTGTCCAAAGCGCGAGCAGTCCCCCGTCTGATTTACGTTCACCGTCAACCGCTGGTTTTTTAGTCTTATATTGGTTGCGGCGGGTTCCTTTATCGGCTGCTCAACTTCAGCGACATTCATGCGCATACACGCCCAAGCCTGGCTGTATAACACGCAAATTCTGCAGTTTTTGTGGCGTTGGAGCGCTTGGTAGCTTGACAAGTAAATTAGGCGGTGAGATAAAAAGTTTAATCCAAAACCCGCTAAGACTTAGAAAAATAAATTGTTAGACCATATTGATCTAAAGATCCTTAGGACGCTTCAGGCACAAGGACGCTCGCGGCTCGCCGACATCGCAGAGCAAGTGGCACTTTCTGCGCCTGCGGTAATGGAGCGGGTAAAGAAGCTCGAGGCCAACGGCGTGATCAAAGGCTACACCGCCCTCGTCGATGGTAAGACGGTCGGCAAAGACGTTACGGCGTTTATCGGCGTCTCGATTGGCAATCAGCGCGACCTTGATCGCTTCGCGGCTCAAATGCTGCATTATGCCGACGTGCTTGAATGCCATCATGTGACCGGCGACGAAAGTTTCATATTGAAGGTGAAAGCGCGCAATACCGGCGCGTTGGAAAAGTTACTGGGAGAGATCCGTTCGGTTGAAGGCGTTACGCGCACTATCACGAAAGTTGTGCTTTCCACCGCCAAGGAAAGTCACGTATTGGAACTGGACGAAAGCCTAAGTGCGGGGCAGGGCAGGCGAAAGTAAGCGGGGCTCCAACCGCTTCGAGTATTGACCTAAGACTATTTCCTCGGTAATTGCATGTATTTCAGCGCGCTTCCACCGCCGGGACAACAGTCCGGGCGCGCCGCGCTGACCCCCACAAACATTTCAGTCCGAAGGGTGGCATATGAAAATTCCCGGATTCCCGCCTAAACAGGGCCTCTACGATCCCAGCTTCGAGCATGATGCATGTGGCGTCGGATTCGTCGTCAACATCAAAGGCGAAAAATCGCGCGAAATCGTCGAGCAAGCATTGACTGTGCTGGAGAATCTTGATCACCGCGGGGCCTGCGGCTGCGAAGAGAATACCGGCGACGGCGCCGGCATTTTGATGCAGGTGCCACACGCATTTTTCAGCGAGGCTTGCGAACGGCTGGGATTCCAACTACCTGATGCTAATGAATACGGGGTCGGCATCATCTTCCTACCCGATCATCGCGAGCAGCGCCGCCGCTTCGAAAAAATCATTGAGCAAATCGTCGTTGACGAAGGCCAGCGCGTGCTTGGCTGGCGCAAGGTGCCCACCGACAATCTTTATCTTGG
>DATACQ010000290.1:0-1766 GCA_036258955.1 Binatia bacterium | reverse complement strand
TTAGCCGTCTCGCAGCGAAGCACGGTTCTCGCGGGATTGCGGAAAAGGCAAATCGGTTTTTCAGTAACTGGCGCTTACCATGTCCAAAGTACTTGCTGCCTCAAATATTAGCTTTACGTTCGATTTATTGTGGCGCGCGGCGTCTGCGTAACTCTGAATAATCGGAGCAGAGGCTACCCGCCAACCAACGGCGATTCGGCGGGATCTCGCTGGGCAAAAAATTCTTGGACCGAGATAGTACGATGCACAGGCTCTAGCGATTCGACGCCTGTACGTTGACGCCACGCAAACGTAGGAGCAGCCGCACCTCACTTAAACGACTCCGACCAGCTTCTATCGCATTCGGCTAGGGCTCTACTGCCCGGCCTCCGTTTATCCCCTGAACTCTCCGGATCGAGCGAACCCCGATTCCGCATTTCTAAGCCTTTCCGATCGAACAGAGGCCACTGCTGGGCGCGGCCTCCATCGCGTCAGTTTATGTGAGATTGTCTGAGATGGGCGAAACCGTTAAGGGCTTGTTTTTACTAGACGTGACGAAGTGAGAGAAGCTGAGAAAAGACGTACTTCAAAATTTCCAGTCGTGACCTTCAACCACTCGGTCACCTCTCCCCTGCAATCACGAGCCTCGTGGATAAATGTCGAATACACCTCGCGCTAGCATAGTGTGCCGGGCATTTCTACATTTCAGCTGTCAGGTTCGCTCGCGCCTCAGGCTTGTAAATCACCCGGTGTGTCGGTAGAAAGTTTTCACTGTTGACCCGCCTTATGGAATTCGGCGTATTCGATCATCTCGACCGCAACGACTTACCGCTTCATGATTATTATGAGGCGCGGCTGAAGCTCATCGAGGCTTATGAGGCTGCGGGTTTCTACGCCTATCATGTCGCCGAGCACCACTCTACGCCGATCGGCATGGCGCCGTCGCCAACCGTGTTTCTCTCTGCAGTGGCGCAGCGCACCCGACGGCTTCGTTTTGGCGCCATGGTCTACGCCCTGCCGCTGCATCACCCGCTGCGCTTAATCGAGGAAATATGCATGTTGGATCAGTTAAGCGGCGGCCGATTGGAAATCGGCTTCGGCCGGGGCTCATCACCAGTGGAGATTGCGTTTTACGGCCAAGACCCCGCCAACGCGCAGGCTCTTTATAGCGAAGCCCGCCAACTGATCCTGCAAGGCTTAACCCATCGGAAGCTCAGCTTCGACGGCGCTTTCTTTTCGTTTAAGGACGTTCCCATGGAACTGGAACCGATGCAGAAGCCATACCCGCCGGTTTGGTATGGCGTGCACTCAATCGAAGCCGCAGAGCGGGCCGCGCACGAGCGCTTAAACATGGTCAGCCTCGATTCCGCCGCTGATACGCGCCGCTATTACGAAAAATTTCGCGAAGTCTGGCGCCACACAAACGGCGACGCGCCGGAACCCAAGCTCGGCTTGAGCCGCTTTATCGTCATTGCCGAGGACGAACAGCAAGCCCTCTCAGCTGCCCGGCGTGCCTATCCGATTTGGCATCGCCACTTTTATTATTTGTTCTCGTTGCGAGGCGGTAAGCCCGCCCATCCGCGTCCCGCGGAATTCGACGAGATGATGAAGATTCGCCAAGCGATTGCCGGCACTCCCGACAGAGTGCGGGAGTTTCTGCAATCCCAGTCGGCGGAGTCCGGCGCCAACTACTTGGTCGGGCAGTTTGCCTTCGGTGATCTTTCACTCGCTGAAAGCTTGCGCTCCGTCGAGCTTTTCAGAGCACATGTGATGACGCCACTATCCGC
>DATACQ010000289.1:0-8580 GCA_036258955.1 Binatia bacterium | reverse complement strand
GACCGAAAATATCTTTAAATAAGGCATTAGCTGTCCGTCATCGCGACGAGGGGGGCGGGTTGCAACCGCCCCCAGTTTTGAAAGCCTACCTCGCAGGCTTCGAGTTCTTTGCGGTTATTCCAAAATACGACTATACACGCGTCATTGTGACCTCCGTACTACTATGACGTTAAATTTTGCAGCCCGCGCAAATCTTGGCAGTCTGACACGGCGGGACAAAAATTATCTCCCGCCAACACACTAAGCTCGCAAAGAAAGATACTCTTTGTTTTCCAAATCTTGCCGCCATGGCGCCTTGGCGAGAGGCACTCCGATTCTTCGCTTGCGGTTTAGCCGCACGACATCCTATGAGGTAAAAACCACGGAACGGATCGTTCGAGATCATGGTAGACAGATTTGAAATCGCGGCCAATCTGAGGGAAATCGCGCGCCTATTAACTCTGATGGGCGAAAATCCGTTCAAGGCTCAAGCTTATGAGCGCGGCGCTCGCTCCTTGGAAAAGCTCGGTGGCGACTTCGACGCGCTTGTTGCCAGCCGGCGCTTGACGCAGATCCCCGGGATCGGCACCGCGCTCGCCTCTCTGATCGAGGAGATCTACCGCACGGGCGAGTCTTGGATGCTGCAGCGGATGCGCCAGGAGCTACCGCCCGGCGCGTTGGAACTCAGTGTGCTGCCCGGGCTGACCCTCAAGAAAATCAATGCTCTGCATGACGCGCTGCATATCGAAAGCATTGCAGAGCTTAAGACCGCTTGCGCGGAAGGTTTGGTCAGCCATGTCAAAGGGTTTGGCAAGAAGTCGGAGGCCAAGCTGCTGGCCGATATCGAGAAGCTGGAAAACCGTAGCGCAGGTTCGGTGTTGCTCCATCACGCGCTGGAAGAGGCGGAACGCATTCTCCAACACCTGCGTTCGTGCCCTGACTTAATCGCGGCCGATGCTGCGGGAGCGCTCAGACGACGTAGAGAGACTGTAAACAAGATCACGATCGTCGCGGCGAGCGAGAAGGCCAGGGCCGTGCTCGATCGTTTTATCGGTTATCCTGCGCTCTCCCGCACCGACGCGCTGGAAGACTCGCGCTGCGCCGCGCGGCTGGCGGGCGGCTTGCAAGCCGAGGTCCTCGTTGTAAAGCCGGACCAATATGTTATTGCATTGCACGCGCGTACCGGCTCCAGCCGGCATCTCGCCAAGCTTCAGAAGCTTGCGGCGCCGAAGAACCCGAAGCAGACAAGCGTTACCAGTGAAGAAGATCTCTACCGCCAGCTCGGACTCGCCTACATCGCGCCGGAACTACGCGAGGATGAAGGTGAAATCGAGGCGGCGAAAGCGGGTTCGTTGCCAAGACCCATAGTACTCGAAGAGATTCGCGGCATGACACACTGCCATACGGTCTATTCCGATGGCCGTAACAGCATTGAAGAGATGGCGCTTGCGGCAGAGGCCATGGGCATGCAATATCTGACGATCACCGATCATTCGGCGAGCGCTTATTATGCCCGCGGCGTCACTATCGATCGCTTGCGGGCGCAGTGGGAGGAAATCGATCGGGTGCAAGAACGGGTTCGAATAAAGCTTTTGAGGGGCACTGAATCCGACATTCTCGAAGACGGATCGCTGGATTACCCGGATCATATTCTCGAGCGGTTCGATATCATCATTGCGAGCATTCACTCGCGTCACAAGATGGATTCGGATCAAATGACAGCGAGGCTTTTGCGCGCGCTGAGCTCGCCGTTCTTCAAGATTTGGGGACACCCTCTGGGCAGGTTGATACAGTCGCGTCCGCCTTTGGAATGCCGGATGGAGGAAGTGCTCGACGCCGCCGCGCGCTCCCGCTGCGCCATCGAAGTTAACGGCGATCCGCATCGCCTGGACCTGGAGCCGCGCTGGATTCGCGCCGCGCGCGAGCGCGGCATTAAATTCCTCGTGTCCACCGACGCGCACTCCACGACGGGTATGCAGGCCTTGCAATACGGCATCGCCATGGCGCGGCGCGGCTGGCTTACCCGCGGTGAAGTTTTGAATACACTCGACTCCGGCGAGTTTAAAGAGGCGGTCCATCCATGAATCGCGTGTTTGTGCTTTCACCGGCCAATTGCAATGGCTTGCGCGCCCAGTGGGTGCTTAGGAAAAACAGCCGGTTAGAGTTGGCGCAAAGGTTGCGCGGCTCCGGAGCGCCGCTCGGCGAGGTTTTTAGCTTTTTAAGCGCGCTTTATTTTCGCGGCAAGCTCACTTACGCAAGTTTCTTCGCGCGGCCGCCGTCCGGGTGCGCGGGGATATTCATTATCACCCCCACAGCGGGTCTGGTGCCGCACGACACGATTATCCGCCACTCACGCTTACGAGGATTCGGTCGGGTGCCGATAAACGTCAAAAATCGTGTTTACCGGTCAGCGCTGCGACGCACTGCGAGAAAACTTCTGGCGGAAACTGCTTGCGATTGCGAGGTGATTCTTCTGGGCAGCCTTGCCAGCCGCAAATACTTGGATGTTTTGGGTCCGGTCTTCGGCAGCCGGCTGCGCGCTCCCGCGGAGTTTATCGGGCTTGGAGATATGAGCCGAGGCGGATTGCTACTGCGCTGTGTCAGAGAAAACAGCGAACTCGCCTACGTTGATGCGCTGACGCTGGTCGAGGCGGCCGGCAACGAAGTCAGCGCGGCAAAGCGCAATCGAAGTCGGATGATCTCGCGCACAGACGTAAAGATAAATAGCGGCATTCTCTAAAGTTGGCCTCTCCGATTTGGCGCGAACAAGTCTCGCCGTTAATCGTTAACGGCAGCCTAAAAATCCGCGTAAGCACTTTGAGGAATAATACGGAATCGGCCGGCCCTTACATCGCGTAATACGCCACGCAGTTGTCCCACAGGATCTTGCGCTTGTCAGCGTCAGACACTGGCAGCTTGAGGAAATGGTTCACCGCGTCGGGGTAACGCGAATCGACGTGCGGGTAATCGGTGGAAAAAACCAGCTGGCCATTGCCGACCTGCTCGATAACGTTGTTCGCGACGACTTCATCGGGTTCAATGGACACGACGCATTGGCGTTTGAAATAATCACTGGGCTTCATTTGGAGATCTGGCGCAAAGACGTCGCCGTCGAGCTCCCAGGCCTCATCTAGCCTCCATAGCAGCCAGGGCAACCAGCTGCAGTTCGCTTCAAGAAATGCTACGCGCAATTTCGGATGGCGCGCCAGAACGCCGCCACCGCAAAAGCAGCCCAGTGCAAGCATCTGCTCGATCGGCTGCGCGAAGACCCGGCGCAACATAAAATTGGGCTCGAGCCGCGCGCCTACCTGATTCTTGCCGGTGCCGGTGGATTCATGAAAACCCAACGATAGGTTGAGCGCTTCCAGCGCATCCCACAAAGGCTCGTAATAGTCACTCTGCCACTGCTGGTTCACCAACGGGTTCGCGCGCAGAAAAACCGCGCGGAAGCCCAGTTCTTCGGCACAGCGGCGAGCTTCTTTTACGGCATCAGCCATGCTGTACGGCGAAATCATACCGGCTCCTATCAGACGAGCGGTATCTCTCTGGCAGAAATCGTAAAGCCAGTCGTTGTAAGCGCGTGCCAGCGCGGCGGCGAACTCCGCCTCGACCCTATCGTCCACCAGCACTCTTAAACCGCGCGTGGGGTAAAGAACGGCGATGTCGATCCCTTCGTTGTCCATCGCTTCGAGCTGCACTTCAGAGCTCCAGCCGCGCGCCGCATCACGCCCGAAGACATCCTGCTTTTTCTCGAAGTTTTGGCCGCGGGCGGTATTGTTTTGCGGCGTGGATTTGTGGGCCCACTCCGTGCCATCCGGGTGCGCGAGGCGCAGGTCACGCACATTGTGACTGGTGATGCCGCGCGGCGCGCGCGCTCTGAAGCGGCTGTCGATATAGCGCTCCCACAGATCCGGCGGCTCCATCACATGCATGTCGCTGTCGATGATCCTAAATCCATTTTTTGCCATGGTGGTCTTCTCCGAAGACAGTCTAGAGTCTCGGGTCTAGAGTTTCGGGTTAGAACTCAAGACTCTGAGCCGCTTTTAACACGAGACCCAAGACCCTGGACTCGAGACTGTCAAATCCCATACAGCGCTGCGGCGTTATCGCGAACGACTTTCTTTTTGATCTCTGGGTTTAGATGCGCGGAGTCTTTTTCAATAGTTTCTCTGGAGAAGGGCCAGGTGCTGTCAGGGTGTGGGTAGTCCGAGCCCCACATGATGTGTCCGTCGCCAAAAAACTGAATGAGGTGCAAGCCTACGAGATCGGTTTGATAAGTAGCCCAGACCTGGCGCTTGAAAATCTCGCTTGGCATCGCTTTGAGCGGAATGTCCTGAGCCTTTTTTCTTTCGAACTGTCGTTTGTAACGGTAATCCATTTCCTGAACGACAAACGGAATCCAGCCAATAGCCGATTCAGCCAAGCAAAACTTCAACTTCGGATGGCGTTCCAAGGTGCCGAAGTTGAACATATTCACAAACGGGTTGAAGAAGGACGTCGCCCCGTTGCTCAGGCCCATGTCAAATACACCCTGACGCTCTCCGGGTTTCATGGCTTCGATGGTGGCGCGTACGGTTCCGGTTTGCGTGCTGCCCCCGACGTGGTACGACACGACGATGCCGGCGTCTTCTGCCGCCTCCCAGAACACGTCCCACGGTTTTAAGTTCATTTCCAAAGTCACGTCGTTGACCAGGAAGTTTGCTTCGCGAAACCCCAACTTAGCCACTCTGAGAACTTCATCTCTGGCCGCTTCGGCGTCCACAGATGACAGCATCGCGACGGGAAAGAAGCGCTTGGGCGCGGCCTTGCCAAACTCCAACGCCCAGTCGTTGTAAGCTTGCACACAAGCATTTCTCAATTCCGGCTCACCTACCTGCATCGCGATGATCGGCGGGAACATCAAGGATGCTTCAACGCCGTCCCGATCCATGTCCGCCAGCCGTTTCTCCGGCGTCGTGGGGCGGTGCGCCTCGCCGACACCGCCGCGGTCCAGTGCCAGCCTCGTGCGATTCGATCTGGCAAACCAGCGCTCGCCGCGATACTCCGCCCAGGTCTCGCCGTCGCACACCCAATACTCGCCTTTCTCGCCTTTCTCTTCGACGTGCGGTGCGCGGTCGCGCAACGACTTGGGCAGCCGTTCCGTCCAGAGGTCCCGCGGTAAATAGCCGAGATCGATGTGATCATCGGCTGAAATCATCATGTAAGCCATCGTCATTGTCCTCGTTCCTTAGGTAAATTGGCATGACCGGATTTCAGGAGATTCACGCGCGTTTGTCAATAGACAATGTAACGAAGCAATGCGAGGGAACGGAACGCTAACGCTACACTTCCTCAAAATGAAGCGCCTGATATTCAGGTTGACAGGATGGCGCGTGGTTGCATAGTCTTCTTCGCAGAACGGAGTCGATCCAGGTCTACTGTTTGGGCCTGTGGGCCTGTGCGTCGGAGACGTTGTCGTGAGCAACGCGAAGCGTCTCGCCCGGAGCTTCACCCCACCAAGCCTCCGTTCAAGGATAAGAGGGCACCTCACGGTCTGCGCCCGGAGCGCGATCGAGTTGTTACAGACGCTCCTGGCCGGACAGAACTTAGGGTTTGTAGAATAAGAGCAGCAAAGAGCGCTTCGTGAAAAGAGTATTGGCTATCATTTTGGGCGGCGGTGCCGGCACCCGGCTTTATCCTCTGACCAAACTGCGCGCGAAGCCGGCGGTGCCTTTGGGCGCCAAATACCGATTGATCGATATTCCGATCAGCAACTGCATTAACTCCGAGATTCAGCGGATCTATGTCCTAACACAGTTCAATTCGGCCTCTCTCAACCGCCACATCACGCGCACTTACGGGCACTCTGGCATTTCTCAGGATTTTGTCGAGGTGCTGGCGGCCCAGCAAACCGCCGAGAGCCCGAGCTGGTTCGAAGGAACTGCCGACGCGGTGCGCAAGTATGTCTGGTTATTCGCCGAGTGGGACGACGTTGACCAATATCTGATACTGTCGGGGGATCATCTGTACCGCATGAACTACGGCGATTTCATTCGGCGCCATCGCGAGACAGAGGCCGATATTACTCTGTCAGTGGTTCCGGTGGAAGAACCCCGGGCCTCAGACTTCGGTTTGATGAAGATCGATGAAAGCGGACGAGTGACGAGCTTCAGCGAGAAGCCCAAAGGAGATGCCCTCCAAACGATGCGCGTGGACACAACCCGTCTCGGGCTGTCGCCGGAAAAAGCAAGGGAACAGCCTTATATCGCGTCGATGGGCATTTATGTTTTTGAACGGCAGGCATTGCTCAACGTCTTAAAGAGTCCGGGGACTGACTTTGGCAAAGAGGTGATTCCGGCAGCGGCAAAGGATTACAACGTCAGAGCCTACCTCTTCAAAGATTACTGGGAGGATATCGGAACCATCGAGTCCTTCTACCACGCAAATCTAGCACTGACCCATCAGCCCGTCCCGCCGTTCAGCTTCTATGACGAGAAGGCGCCCATCTACACGCATTCACGACATCTGCCGCCGACCAAACTGTTGGACAGCCATGTGAACGAATCGATGGTCGGCGAGGGCTGTATACTGAAAGAATGCACGATCACCCACTCCGTGATAGGCATTCGATCACGCATCGAAACCGATTGCGTTATTCACGATGCCTTGCTGATGGGAGCGGATTACTACGAATCTCCGCTCGAACGCGCGCAGGTGTTGGAGAGTGGAAAAGTTCCCTTGGGTATTGGTGCAAACACCACGATCCAGAGAGCGATCGTCGACAAGAACGCGCGCATCGGTCGAAACGTGCGAATCGTGAACCAAGATGGCGTAGACGAGCGAAATCGTGAAGAGCTTGGATTCGTGATCCGGAATGGCATCGTCGTCGTTATCAAGAACGCGACGATCCCCGACGGTACAATTATTTAAAGATGAAAGATGAGAGCAGAAATCTGAAAATCCGTGTTCTGATTTCATCTCGTGTAATCCGTGCGTCTGGCGGTCGTGCTCGTTTCTCGTGCGCGTGCTCGTGTTCCGAACACGAACCATGAACACGAATCACGAAATTTGAGCAGCCTGCGAATGCTTCGTAGACGCTCGCGCTCTTACCCCCTCGCGCGCTTGGTGGGAGAGGGCAAAGTGAGGGCGCCTGCAGGCTATCGGAGTTGGAATGCAGAATTCAGACCCAACAGTGACTGACATCATCGTCGTTGGCGCCGGCGGTTGTGGCCTAATGGCCGCCCTGGCGTCGGCCAGGAACGGAGCGCAAGTCTTAGTACTGGAAAAAACGGACAAGCCCGGAGGCGGTACAGCGTTATCATCCAAAGGCATCCGTGCGGCTGGCAGCCGGCTTCAGCGCGAAGCGAACGTCGCGGACAGTCCTGAGCTGTATGCGCGGGATATCCTGCGCCGGAACAACTACGAGAGCGATGTTGACTTAACGCAGCATCTGGCGGAAACGTCCGGGAGAGTTGCGGACCTACTGAGCGATGTCGCGGGAATTGAATTCGAGCTTGGTGAGTTCGCGTTTGGTCACAGCGCCAAGCGGTCCCACTCCTGGAAGCCAAATAAGACCGTCACCGACTTCCTTTACGAGGCGGTTCAACGTGAAAAAAGCGTACGCGTATGCTTCTCGACTCCGGTACGTGCCCTGCGACAGGACTTGAGCGGCGCGGTCACGGGTGTCGTAACAGACGATGGTGTCATCGCCGGGCGTAAGATCATTCTGGCCTCCGGGGGCTTCGGCGCGAGCGTCGAGCTCTTGTCTCAGTACATCCCCAAAGCCGTAGACATTCCGTTCCCCGGCCACGATGGCAGTACCGGGGACGGCATAAAGATGGGAATAGCCGCTGGAGCAGCGACGGAAAACATGGCGGCGTTCCAACCATACCCCGCATATCTCGGTCCCGGTAAGCGCGCGGTGCCGCCCGAAGTCGCGCTTTCGGGAGGCATTATGGTGAACGTGGGGGGCAAGCGCTTCGTTGACGAGACCCGGTATCCCGGTGGACTCGGCATCAAAATGCTGGACCTTCCCGGCAAGCAGGCTTATGAAATTTTTGACCAACGAATCTATGAGCTGCACTCGGGCAGCCCGGGAGTGAGAAGTCTGGCAGCGTTGTTTGATTCGGGAATTTTAAAGAAAGCGCCGACTCTCGATGAGCTCGCCGACAAATTGGGTATCGATGCCGGCGGCCTCAAGCAAACCGTCGAGGAGTACAATCATGCAGCAGGACGCGGCAAGGACATGTTCGGTCGCGCACTGCCGCAACCCTTCATTGCTCCGTATTATGGTATTAAAGTCACCGTCGCGCTGTACCACACTCAAGGCGGGCTCAAAGTAAATCCAAACGGCCAGGTTCTTCGCTCGGACGGTTCTATCATCCCCAATTTATATGCGGGTGGTGGCGTGGCTGTCGGCGTTTCGGGCAAAGGCTTGGAGGGCTATTTGCCGGGCAACGGCTTGCTGGCTTCTTTAGGTCTCGGGATGAGAGCTGGGGAGCATGCGAGTCTATCGTTAAAGCAGTAACGGCGCTATTCAGGGAGAAGTCCGATAACAAGGCCCTCCGATCGCAGCCAATGAATTGATTTTACAAGTGCCGCAATCACGAGCGGAAACATTTA
>DATACQ010000288.1:0-3420 GCA_036258955.1 Binatia bacterium | reverse complement strand
GCGCGGGGGCGGCGGGCCCGCCCCTTGCCGTGAAGAAAATTGATAACCCCAGTTTTCCGATCGCTTATTCACTCGGGCAAGAAAACGTCATGATGCAAGGCACGCCGTTTACCGGAAAGATACACATCAGCGTTCGCCTCGATAAGGATGGCAACGCCATGACCCGCGAAGCGGGCAACGTGCTCGGCGAATACCCCAAAAACCCGGTCGAGGTGGGATCGCAAAACGTCGACATGGTCCTCGATCAAATCGCGCCGTAGGAGGCTGCTGAAAAGGCGTGAGCCGGAAGGCGCGAGTGAAGAAGTTTTTACTATCCGCTGGATTCAGTCATTTCCTCACGCCTCAAGCCTCTCGCCTCATGCCTGTGTCAATCAAACCAGATAGTCCACGGGCAGCGCTACTTCCTGCACCACGCCATCTACCGCGCGCAGCGAATACGCTCTGCTGCCGGTCTTCGCCGAGACCACCCGTTGGATCTTTGTTCCCACAAAGTGGACTCCCGTCCAATCTTCTATAGCGATCCCGGCGGCGATCTCGCCGGATGCTAGAAGTCGATGCAACGAAGGACGGCGTTCCGCTTCGCCGTCGTAGTGGGGGCAGCAGCTCCCAGGAAGAAAGCCGAGGCAGTCAAGCGGTCGCAGACGGTCAGCCCAGGAATCCGTAAGGCCTTGCTCGAACCAGCAGATGGCTCCGGCGCTGACGCCGGCGAGCACAACCCCCGACTCCCACGCCTCACGGAGCAACTCAGGCATGTTCCATTCACGCCAGACGGCGAGCATACTTTTGGTGTTGCCGCCACCGACGTAAATTACGTCTTGATTGAGCAGATAGGTTTTCAGGTCCGGCGTGCGCCTGAAGAACGACAGGTGCGACGGCTTGCAGCCGAGCCTTAAAAAGGAGGTATAAAAGCTCACCAGATAGCTATCCGGCTCAGCGCTGGCTGTCGGAATGAAAGCCACTCGGGGCTGTGCCATCCCGGTTTGCTGCAGGATATATCTCTCCAGCGCCAGATTTTCCGGGTCGCGATAAAATCCGCCGCCGCCTATGGGAATGAGATGCCGCGTTTTCTCCGTCATCGTATGTTCAGCCAGGTCTAAGCGCTGGACCGGCTACAAACGGGCATATACTACGACAAACGCGCGAGGAAAACGACTGACGAGAACCGCTAGGTTCGAGCCATAGGCAGACGTGACTTCGGGAAGTTTTTTAAGTAGAGTCCTCGGGAGGAAACGCTAACGCTCCACTACTGGCAGGCTCCCGCCGGCTTATCGGAGGATTTATTTTGCAAACCGCCACGCGTGAATTTCAGATCATGGTAAAGACAATCGGTGCGATCTGTAACCTGGATTGTCATTATTGCTATTACCTGCAGAAAGAAGAGCTTTATCCGAAAGGGACGAACTTTCGCTTGAACGATGAAACCCTTGAGCGATACATCCTAGAGCACATCCAGGCGACCCCTGGAGAGGTCGTCAGTTTTTCATGGCATGGCGGCGAGCCGACACTGCTGGGAGTGGATTTTTTTCGCAAAGCCGTCGAACTCCAGAAGAAGCACATCAGCCCAGGCAAGAAGATCATCAACGGCATTCAAACCAACGGCACGACCATTGATCAGCAGTGGTGCGAGTTTCTCGCCCGGGAAAATTTCTACATCGGTCTTAGCCTCGACGGCCCCCGCGAGCTGCACGACGAGTACCGCGTTACCAAGGGCCAGAAGCCCACTCATAAACAAGTGGTCCAGGCGTTCCACATGCTGCGCAAGGCCAAAGTGCATGTCGATCTGCTTTGCGTCGTGCACGACGTCAACGTCCAGCACCCCACCCAAGTCTATCGGTATTTTAAAGATCTTGGCGCGCAGTATCTGCAATTTCTTCCTCTTGTCGAAAAAAACGCCGGTCGCGAAGCACCCGCGCATAATCGCTCCGTTCCTGCTGTGGCGTACGGTCACTTCCTAAACGCGATCTTCGACGAATGGGTGCGCCATGACATTGGCAGGATCTTCATCCAGCTGTTTGACGAATCGGTGCGGCCGTTCTTAGGCATGGAACACGCCCTTTGCATTTATCGCGAGACCTGCGGGGACGTGCCCGTGGTAGAGCATAACGGCGACTTCTATTCATGCGATCACTACGTTTTGCCGGAGTACAAGATCGGCAACATTCATGACCGGCCATTGGCCGAGATGGTGGAAGACCCTAAGCAGCGCGAGTTCGGCCAGAGCAAATGGACCAGCTTACCCAAATACTGCCGCGAGTGCGAAGTGTTGAGCATGTGCAACGGTGGATGCCCGAAAGACCGCATCATCAAAACGCCGGATGGCCAAGAAGGGCTCAACTATCTCTGCGCCGGCCTCAAGGCGTTCTTCACCCACAGCAAACCGTACTTCAAAAAATTCGCCGAGCTGGTCGAAGCCGGCGAGCCCACCGAAAAGCTCATGGAGATTGTGCGCGCCGCGGATTCCAAGGCTTCGGTTCGCCAGGCCGGGCGCAATGATCCCTGTCCTTGCGGCAGCGGCAGGAAGTATAAACGGTGTTGCGGCGGCGCCCGACCTGCGGCGTAGCAGGCTGCTGAAAACGACTCTATGCTCCCTTGCGCTCAATCGCTCGATGGAGACGCGGAGTACTGGTGTGATCGAGTGGTGAGTGAAAGGATGCGGGATCCAAGACTCCACTACTCCATTACTCCAACACTCCCTTTCGTGCGCCGCGCCGATCGACCGATACTCTCAATCTACAGCAGCTCACCACGATAAAATCCCACGGAGCCACCATGACGCTCTATGACGACATGATGCAAGGAGCCATTGATATCCACTGCCACATCGATTTCGAATTCTCCGCCAAGGAACGCAAGCGCGAGCCGGAATTTCTCTGGCTACCGAAGGCCGAAGCGATGGGTATGCGCGGCATTGTTTTGAAATCCCACTGGTGGCCAACGGTCAATGTGGTGCCATATATCAACTCTTCGGTGCAAACAAAGGTTGGTCTTTGGTCCAGCGTGGCGCTCAACCTGACGGCCGGCGGGCCGGATCCTTGCATCATCGAAGCCGCGGCCGAGCTCGGCGCGAAGATGATTTTCTTGCCTACCTGGAGCGCGAAAAATGACGTTGAGAAAAAGGGCTTCAGTAATCGCATCAAGTCGTACTACAAGAACCACGAGAAGTTGGCGAACCCCAATTACTATTTTCTCGACGAAACGGGAAAACTCGTCCAGCGCGGTTACGAGATCATCGAAGTCTGCAAAGCACACGATTTAACGTTGGGTATGGGCCACGTTTCCTGGCAGGAATCCCTGGCCTTCGTCGAAGCAGCGTCCGACATGGGTTACAGTCACCGGCTAGTGATCACGCACGTGCAGGCACACATGGTAGCGATGCCCTTGGAGGCAATGAAACGCGCCGCCGCGATGGGCGCGTTTCTG
>DATACQ010000287.1:0-4015 GCA_036258955.1 Binatia bacterium | reverse complement strand
AGGATAGCCGATCGCCACGGCAAGGGAGCTGTTCTTGGTGATGTTCAAATACTGGCTAGTCAAAGGCGGGACTATGGCGCGCAACGCCTGTGGCAGGATTACAAAACGCATCGTTTGCCAGCGACTCAGCCCGCCGGATTGCGCCGCCTCCAGTTGGCCTTTCCCGACCGCCAGAATGCCGGCGCGCACAATCTCCGCGATGAAAGCGGCGGTGTACAGCGCCAAGCCGACCAGCAAGGCGGCGAATTCCGGTGACAGCGCGCCGCCGCCGGTGAAATTGAACCCCGTTAATTCTGGATATTGTAACTCAAAAACCGAATGCGGCACCGGGAAAACAATACCGCGGTTGCTGATGAAGACGCCCGGCAGCGGCTGGAGGGCATCGGCTGGAGCGGGAAAGTATTCGGTGATCAGCGAGTACCAGAAAAAGAGCTGGACGAGAAGCGGCACGTTGCGGATAACCTCAACGTAGGCCGCCGCCGCTTTCGCGAGCAGCCCATTACGCGAAAGTCGCGCCATGCCAACCAGCGCGCCCAAAACCGTTGCCAGCCCAATAGCAATGGCGGCGACGCGAAACGTGTTGAGAAGGCCCACCGCCAGCGCACGAAGATACGTGCTCGCAGCGTGATAGGAAATAAACGTGGTCTCGCTAATCTCGAACCCGGATTCACGAAAAAGAAACTGAAAGCCGCTGGCGATACCGCGGGACCGGAGGTTTTCGGCGGTGTTGGAAGCAACATACCAGGCGAGGAGACCAACGGCGGCGGCCAAGAGAGTTTGGTAAATGAACGCGCGCGCCCTCGGCTGCGTGCGCCAGCGACCCGGCAGCGGCGAGCCCAGGCGCAAAAATTCACGGACCATCGAGCTGGCTTGATGCCCGAGTTTGTGCGCGCTCAGCGAATCGGCGGAGCATACATGAGACCGCCCTTATTCCAAAGATTATTGATGCCGCGCTCCAGGCCAAGGGGGGCGAGGTTACGATGAAAACTCTCGCCATAGTTGCCGACCTGTTTGATGATTTGATAGGCCCAGCGATTATCAAGCCCGAGCATCTTGCCGGATTCACCGACCGCGCCAGTGAAGCGTTGGATCACCGGGTTGGCGCTGGTCAATTTGCCGTCAATGTTCTGGGATGTTAAGCCGAGCTCCTCGGCATCGATCATCGCGAACAACGACCACTTCACGATATCAAACCAGCGATCGTCGCCGTGGCGCACCGCGGGCCCAAGAGGCTCTTTGGAAACCACTTCGGGCAGGATGACGTGCTCGGCGGCATTAGGCGCGCGCGAAGTGCGCGCCGCGATGAGGCCCGATACATCCGTCGTATAAACGTCGCATCGCCCGGCAAAGTACGCGTTCAACACCTCCTCCATCTTTTCGATCACAACCGGTTTGAATTTCATTTTGTTGGCGCGGAAGTAGTCGGCGAGGTTCAGCTCGGTCGTGGTGCCCGGCTGGACACAGACCGTGGCGCCGTTGAGCTGCTTTGCGCTTGTGACGTTGCGCTTTTTGGGAACCATGAAGCCTTGCCCGTCGTAATAGTTAACGCCAACGAAGTTGAGCCCCAGACTGGTGTCGCGACTGATGGTCCAGGTGGTGTTCCGCGACAAGATATCGACCTCACCCGACTGCAAGGCAGTGAACCGTTGTTGCGCCGTTAGCGGCGTGTAACGGACTTTACTGGAGTCACCGAACACCGCCGCCGCCACTGCGCGGCAAACATCCACATCGATGCCGCGCCATACGCCTTTGCTGTCCGGTTGGGCAAAGCCGGCGAGCCCGGTGTTCACGCCGCATTGCAGGTAGCCTTTGTTTTTGACCGTGTCGTAGGTGGACTGCGCGGCCGCCGGAGCCGCGCCAGCAAGCGCTAGCGCTAAGCTTAGCAGCCGCAAAAAAAACGCGATTTTCATAACCATTAGGTTCGCGCGGGATAGTGGCTTTTCAGTCTCTAATGTTCTGCAGAAACCATTCGGTGGGCAACTCCCGCCCTACTTTATTCTGCTTGGCCGACTCGACGACCTTTCCGGCGCAGGCGGCGAACTGCAGCCCCTGGGTACCGGCGTTGATAAAGAAAGTAACCTGCTTATCGTTTGTTCGGCCCGCCGCTTTCCCAGCGCGAACATCCATGAAGTACTTGAAGTAATCGCCTTTGTAGTTGTCCACTACTGGATTTGGAATGCGCGCGCGCTCTTGCGGCTGCCCGGCGATGTACCCGACATTGCCGTGCAGACGAATCATCCCCTCATCCATTGCTTCAATGGTATTGCGGCCGAGTTTTACCGAGACGTCGCATTTTTTTAAGACTCTGGGACCGACCTCGCAAGCGCGAACGCAGGTGATATGAGCGCCCTCCTCGAGCCATTCGGGTTCATCGAAAACGGTGCGCGTTGCGTCCGTGCAGGTGGCGACGATATCCGCTCCCCGCACGACCAGTTCCGGCTGATCGACGGCGACGACCTCGATGTCGAGCTTGCCGGTCATTTCGCGAGCGTAGGCTTCTCGATGTGCTTTGGTCGGGCTGTAGACCTTTACGCTTTTCAATTTGCGCACTTCGTAAAACGCTTCCAGGTAGCTGCGGGCCATGCCGCCGGAGCCGAAGATGCCGATATTCGCAGCGTCTTGCCGCGCGAGATATTTGGCGCCGAGCCCGGCGCAGCCGCCCACTCGCATATGCTGCAAAAGTCCGTCGTTGATGATCGCCAGAGGCTCGCCGTTCCGAATGCTAAAAACCATGACCAGTCCGCACCAGGTTCCCGGCTGCATGCAGTATTTTTCTTCGGTTTCGCCGTTCGGCCAGTGCACCACGTCAGATTTCATGCGGATGGCGAAGACACCGATCTTCCGGCTCGCCCCTTCCATCGTACCCCAGCGCCAGTAACCATCCGGCTGCTGCTCGCAGGGCATCCAGACATCGAGTCTTGGCCTGTAAACGGCGTCGCCCTTGAGCAGATCGTCGTAGGCAACCTCCAAAACTTCAAGGCAGTCTTTCATGCTGAATAGCCTTTCCACTTCTTCGTTGTTGATTAGCAGCATGTTTCCTCCTCACCTTTCGCTTACAACACTGAAGGCGATTTTGGAAGCCGAGCGAAGTATGAAGTATATGGCTTAATCGGCCAAAATAATGGACAATTGCTAGAAATTTTTTTGGCTGTATGCACAGCAGGAGCGAACATTGAACGGGATCACGGTTGCGATCGTTCTAGGAATCGTCGAGGGCCTCACCGAGTTCATTCCGGTTTCTTCTACCGGCCATCTCATTATCGCCGGCTATTTTTTGGGATTCGTCGGTGACAAAGCCGCCAGCTTTGAAATCGCCATTCAACTAGGTGCGATTCTCTCCATTGTAGTGCTCTATCCGCAAAGATTTCTCGCCTTGATTCCGCTTGGTTCGCCCGGCGCAAGCGCCGAGCGATCGACCTTGACCGGCTGGTTCGGCCTTTGCCGTTTTGCCGCGGCCATTCTGCCGGTTATGGCGGTAGGCTTTCTCGCCCGCCATGCGATCAAGCAGTATTTATTTAATCCGTTTGCGGTCACGTGCGCGCTCGCGGCCGGCGGCGTTGGCATCCTCGTCGCGGAAAAGCTTTTGGCGCGACGGCGCACTAATTCGCTAGATAGTCTGACACTTGGGCAAGCATTCGGCATCGGCCTATTTCAAATATTGTCGCTTTGGCCGGGGACCTCACGTTCGGCGGCAACCATCGTTGGCGGCCTGCTTTTAGGACTTAGCCGCAAGGATGCCGCGGAGTTTTCCTTTCTGGTGGCAGTGCCCGTTATGTTCATCGCTACCGCCTATGAGATGTCGGTAATCGGCGTGCAGTTTTCCGGCGAGGAGTTGGCGGTTTTTCTTGTGGGCTTCACCGTGGCTTTTGTTGTCGCCCTGGTATCGGTCAAAATATTCTTGCGCATTCTCAACCGCTGGACGTTGCAGCCATTCGCCTGGTATCGCATTATTGCCGCGCCGATATTTTTCTACTTAGCTTCCAACCTGAGTCGTTAGGTTTGACAACCGGCGCCG
>DATACQ010000286.1:0-2263 GCA_036258955.1 Binatia bacterium | reverse complement strand
AGTAGAAATCGGAGGGCGGCCACGACCGAGTCTGGGGTCTAGAGTCCCGAGTCTAGCGTTTTAAATACGCCGAGCTCTAAACACGAGACCCGAGACTCATTTGTTTGTCCGCTCTCTTCGAGGGTTTGCTCCCTCGGAGTGGACACTGTGTCGCAAGTTTTCCCCGACCATGAATAATGCGGGTTGGCTCTCGGGCTGCCTCGCGCTCAGAGCCTATCCGCCGAACGGATTCTACGCAAGCGCCTCTCACCGCAGCTCCATAGCTGCCTCTGCTGGTTGCGCCGATGATGTCCCAGCCGGTTGACATGACTCCGGCGCGATAATAAGCGATAAAATAGCCATCAGTTCAAGGCTCGGGCTTTATTTAAAGGTCAGCATTTTCCGAACTACGATCCGGTCGAGGTGAACATGATCCGTGGAGTGTTATTGCCGATTATCACACCTTTCGACGACAAGGCCAGACTAGACGAAGAGATGATGCGTCAGGTGGTGGATTTCCACATCCAGGCTGGCGTGCAAGGCTTGTTCGTTCTCGGTTCCACCGGGCAAGGACCGGCGATGACTATCCCGGAACGCAAACAAGCCGCCGCTGTTGCGCTCAGCCAGGCGAGAAAACGTGTCCCGGTGGTCATTCACGTTGGGACGGCGGATGCGTGGACAACCACGGAACTCGCTGAGCATGCCGCCGAAAATGGTGCGCATGCCGTAGCGATTGTGCCGCCCTACTACTATTCGGACCACTCCGAATTCGAGATCGTCGCCCACTACAAAGCCGTCCATCAGGCCGTGTCGCTTCCTATTTATATTTATGAGAATCCCAAGTATTCGGGCATCTCGATTCCACCCGCTTTTGCGGCGCGCATGAAAGAACAGGTGCCGGCATTGGCCGGCATCAAAGTGGCGTATGGCCAGGGGGCGCTGCTGGAGTATGTGAGGCTGCTGCCGCAAGTATCGGTATTTACCGGCAACGCAGATTTATTCGGCCTGGTGCCTTTCGGCCTCGCCGGTATGATCAACCCACCGACTAGCTTCGTTCCTGAACTGTGCGTCGATCTATTTACCAAGTTGGAGACGAAAGAGTACGCGGCGGCGGTCGAGGCACAAAAGCGAGTTGACAGTGCCGCACGAATCGTCGCTGCTCGGCTGCGAAAATACGGCCGCGTTCCTCTCCAAGAGGTCTATCGCATGCGTGGCCTCGCGGTGAAACGTTTTCCCAAATGGGAGACCGAGCAGATGCCCAAAGAAGAAGTTTCGAAGCTGGAGCGCGAACTGAGGGAGAATGGGATTCTGGGGCAGTAAGTGAACGAATGGGCGTATAGTAGGTTTAAACTCCCGTTCAGTTCTCGCTTTTTGCCATAAAGTTTTAACTCATGAATAAGGTCGTCGTTACAGGTGGGAGCGGGAGGTTAGGCCAGTTCGTTATTCGTGAACTCCTTGCGCATAGCTACGAAGTTCTCAGTTTGGACAGGGTTCCTCCGCGCGAAAAGCTATGCATGAGCTGGCTTGCTGATCTCCGTCATGCCGGAGATCTCTTTGAGGCAGTGCGCGATGCTTATGGGGTCATTCATCTGGGTGCCTATCAAGCGCCCAACCTGGCGCCTGACGGTGAAACCTTCAGCAATAATGTTTCCGCTACCTACAATGTGCTGCGCGCTGCGGCGGACATGGGAGTGGAGAAAATCGTACTGGCATCGAGTACCGCCGCGTTCGGCTTCATTTACGCCAAAAAACTTTGGGCGCCGGATTATCTGCCGCTCGACGAAAAGCATCCGTCCAAACCTCAAGACTCCTACGGTTTGTCAAAGCTGGTGGGCGAACAGATCGCCGATTCATTCGTCACGCTCCGTCCGGAGATGACCATCAGCAGCATGCGCTTTCCCGGGGTCAATTTTGATCTTACGTACGAGAGCTTTCGCGAGCGCTGGAAAGTTCCGGTGACCCGCGCCAGCGGCTTTTGGACTTACATCGACGCCCGTGACGCAGCGGCGGCGTGCCGCCTAGCTCTCGAGGCGCAGTTTCACGGGCATGAGGTGATAATCGCATCGGCGGCCATGAGCTGCATGATACAACCGACGCGCGCTCTGGTGATGAAGTATTTGCCTGCGGGCGCGGAGATTCGGAACGTCTTAGGGGACTACTGGAGCGCAGTTGACTCGACGAAGGCGCAGGAATTACTAGGCTTCCAGCCACACTATCTCTGGCAAGACTATCTCTCGGGTGAAAGCGCGCAGAACTACCCCTGACGGGCCTTACACCTGCGGCG
>DATACQ010000285.1:0-10559 GCA_036258955.1 Binatia bacterium | reverse complement strand
CAGTCGCTGCCGTCACCCGACGCATGAAAATAGGCTCAGCCGTCTATCATGTGCTCGGTCGGACGCCGGCGACTCTGGCGCTGCAGGCGGTGGGGTTGGACGAGTTATCGCGGGGCCGGTTTTTACTCGGTGTGGGGTCGTCAAACCCCACGATTGCGCGTTGGCACGGCGCGACCATGGATCATCCGCTCGGTCGAGTCGAAGAATATCTGGAGATCGTTCGCCGGGCTATGGGCGGCGAGAAGCTCGATTTCAACGGCAAGTATTTTAGCGCGCACGGTTTCAAGCTCGCGTTTAAACCGCGAGACAAGCCAATCCCCCTCTACCTCGCTGCTTTCGGTCCCAAGATGACGCGTTTGGCCGGGCGGATTTCCGATGGTGTTTTGATCAACATGGCTAATCCGGATGAGATTCGTCGGATTGCGGCGGAGGTGAAAGCGGGCGCTGCTGAGGCCGGAAAATCGCCGGACCAGATGGAAATCATCTGTAAGATCCGCTGCTCAATCGCCGCCCGATACGACGATGCTCGAGAAGCGCTCGGGCACGCGCTAACTTACTACGCCCTGGCAGATTATTATCGGGATCTGCTCGCGCGCATGGGATTCGGCGCGGAAGTGCAAGCGATGCGCGAGGCGTGGAAGTCCGGCGGCTTTCATGCGGCGCGCAAGCTCATCAGCGATCGCATGTTCGCCGGTTTGCCGCTCGTAGCTGCGACTTCCGCCGATGAAGTGGTCGATCAAATCGAACCCTACGGCCGTGCGGGCGCAACCCGCATTATCCTTCCATATGTAGCCGCCTCGGATGATGTGGTCGGCGAGCTTAAGCAGTTTTTGAAGTATTGGACGCCGGCGAGCACGGGACTGAGCCAATGATGTTCGTCCGGCGAGGAGTTTCACATCATGCCTTTTGAGTTGATCAACCCCGCGGGATTGGAGCGCCCGGTCGGCTACGCTCATATCGCTCGGATCAGCGGCGGAAGCATTGTCCATGTGGCAGGGCAGGCGCCGTTCAATGACAAAGGCGAAGTGGTTGGGGCAGGTGATTTTGTCGCGCAGTTTTCACAGGTCGTAAAGAATCTGAAAACCGCCATCGTCGCCGTCGGCGGACGCCCCGACCAATATGCCGCTCTGACGATCTATGTCACGGATGTCCAAGCTTATCATGACAACACCAAGGCACTTGGCAGCCTTTATCGGGAAATCTTCGGCAAGCATTTTCCGGCGATCACGTTAGTGGAGGTTAAGGGCTTGTACAACCGCGATTGCATGATTGAGGTGTCCGGCATGGCCGTGATCGATTAGAGATTTCCAAGCCATCGCAGGCCCTTTTTGGCCTTCCGCATCATGCCCGCTAGATAGTTAGAGGCCCGCGCGAAAATCACTCACCAGAACCACGTCAGAAACGAAGCGCCGCTACTTGTCCAAGGTTTGGAAGTGTGTCGAAAAGCGCAGTACCCATGCCAAAAAATGGTCAGTACTACTGAAATGGAGCGCACAAAGAGGTCCGAGCCTGTATGATTTCGCCCTGCACCGTGGCATTACGGTTGCTTTAACCGGATGTGATTTCTGTCGATTGAAGTTACAGGAGCGAAGAACAAATGATGAAAAATAGCCCAATCAGACCTTGGTCAACCGATCCCGATCAGGATTTCTTTGAAACGGTATCGGAAGAAGAAATTATAGACCTTTGGCGTTCACTCAAAGGCAAAGGCTTATCAGAAGAGGCCGCCTGGCACGCCATTGTGACTGGAATTGCCTTGGACATGGCCTTCTCAAAGACGAAAGCTAGCTTCGAGATCGAACATTGATCTAGGCGTTCACTTAGACCTGCCGTACCCTTCCGCTCGCCGCCGTTTACCCGCAACATTCAAGCTAAATAGGTCGCTTCGTTCCTAGCTTTCCATTATTAAACCCGGCCTCGGGTTACTCGAACTTCCGGAGCAACCCAAAAAGCGTTAGATACACCCGCAAAAAGTTTCTAGGCACCGCCTGTAACTCGGTGGCTCCACGATTGACTGCACCGGGGAAATCTGCTTGAATAATGGCGTATTTCACAAGGAGATTTTAATGTCCAGGATTACAGTTGAGGATTGCCTAGAGAAGGTAAACAGCCGGTTTGAGTTAGTCATGCTGGCGTCAAAGCGCGCTCGGCAATTATTCAAAGGGGCAAAGCCTCTCATCGATTCCGACAATCGCGAGATAGTTGTCGCTCTTCGTGAAATTGCTGCCGGGAAGGTGCGAAAGACCGCCAGCCAATCCTGACGGCTGCATGGCAGCGGTCCTCATTCCCTCCTAAGCGCAACCCTGCCCGGAGTTTCGCCGCGTTGATAATTTAGCGATGGTTAGTGCCGCATATCGCGGCACGAGTCTGAAGCGGTCCATGACGAACGAAGAAAAAAACTCTCCAGAAGAAGTGCAGGAATTTGCGGGCACCGACCTCCCCAAAATTCCTGAGATCGAAGAGCCGGATGAGAGTGAGAGGAAAGCTCTCGTTCCCTTCGAACCGCTGCAACGCTATCTCGCTGAGATCCGCCGCTTTCCTGTCCTGAGCCGAGAGGAAGAGCACCGTCTAGCCGTTGAATATAAGGAATACGGCAATCTCGAAGCCGCTTATAAGCTGGTAATGGGAAATCTTCGCTTGGTCGTGATGATCGCGCGGGAGTATCAGAAGGCTTTCAAAAATCTGCTCGACCTTATTCAAGAAGGCAACATGGGGTTGATGGAAGCGGTAAAAAACTTTGATCCGTACCGCGGCGTGCGGTTCCCGTCTTACGCGGTATGGTGGATCCGCGCGTATATCATTCGCTACATCATGAGCGACTGGCGGATGGTGAAGATCGGCACAACTCAGGCTCAGCGCAAATTGTTCTTCAATTTGCAGAAAGAGAAAGAAAAACTCGAGGCGGAAGGAATCACCCCCGGGCCGAAATTGCTCGCGCAACGCCTGAATGTCAAGGAAAACGAAGTCATCGAAATGGAACAACGCCTGGGGAGCCGCGATCTCTCGGTCGACGTTCCGATCGGAGAAGGGGACGAGGCGACTCTGCTCAATTTCTTGCCCGATGAAAAACAAACTCCCGAAGAGCAAATCGCCGAAACACAGTACCGGGAGCTGCTGCGGGAAAAAATGGCGCAGTTTGCCGAAGGGCTTAAGGACAAGGAACTGGTTATATACCAGGAAAGATTGCTCAACGAAGATCCGCTGACGCTGCGAGAGATCGGCGAGAAGTATGGCATCAGTCGAGAACGGGTGCGCCAAATCGAAGAGCGACTAAAAAAGAAACTGAAAGCTTACCTCAGCAAAGAACTCAAAGAACTTCCGGAGCAACCGAGCGCGGACTAGGTCGCGCATTCTTCACGAGATTGCGTCCGCGCAAGCTCTTTCGGCCCTGGCCGAGATCGTCTCGGTCTTATCTCACACGACACTTTAGCAAGAGAACACGACGCGTCTTGCGCCTATACTTCGATTTGCGATGTTGAAAGAGGAGATAATTTCCGTTTAGATTTATCGCGCGTTCCTCCTAGAGGCTGGGAAAGGCGGTATCCGCCGCTGGTTCTGCGCTTTTGCATCACTACTGCATTGCGTCAGTTCTAATTGCAACCCGGGCGCGCTTCTGATAGCAAATCGAAATACATCAGAGGGGGGATAGTCGAGTGCAGTTTGAAAAAGAAGTCGAGATCGCGGCGCCCCGGGAGAAGGTTTGGAATTTTATCTGGGACGTCGATCGTTTCATCGCATGCGTGCCGGGATGCAAGGACGCGAAGACCCTGGAGCCCGGAAAACGCTATTCGGCGACTATGGTCGAAAAGGTGGGCCCTTTTAAAGTCGAGTTCCCCACCACCATCGAAGTGCTGGAACGCGAGGAACTGTCGCGCATCAAAGCGCAGGCCTCCGGAGCCGACAATAAAATTGGCAGCCGCATGAAAATTGATCTCGACGTTCATCTGCGCGAACAGGGCGCGAACACTGTATTGGGGTTTGTCGCCGGCGTTGATATTTTGGGGAAGCTCGCGGCATTGGGCCATGGCATTATCAAGCGCAAGGCCGATCAGGTATTGGATGAATTCGCCCAGTCCGTGAAAAAGCGTTTGGAAGGAGATTCGTAAGATGCTCAGACGGTTCCGCTTGGAAGAGCCCGAAACCGTGCAGGAAGCAGCGGAGTTGCTGGGCCGTTATGGGGATAGTGCCAAGGTTTATGCAGGAGGCACCGAACTGCTTTTGGCGATGAAAGAGGGCCTGGTCCATTACGAACGCCTGATCAACGTGAAGAAGCTTACGGGTTTTAACGAAATTAAGCTCGACGGCGGCACTATCTCCATCGGCGCGCTATGTACGCATCACCAGATAGAGACCGCGCCTTTGCTCAACGAGCATCTTCCCGCGCTGGTGCAACTGGAGCACAACGTCGCCAACGTGCGGGTGCGCCAGACCGGCACTCTCGGCGGCAATCTTTGCTTCGCCGAACCTCACGCCGATCCGGGAATTCTGCTGCTTGCGCTCGGTGCCAAGCTAGTGGCGGAAAAAACCTCGGGCCGGCGCGAGATCACTGCCGAGGATTTCTTTGTCGATGCATATGAAACATCGCTGCAACAGGACGAAGTGCTGACCGAAATCCGTATTCCAACACCGCCGGAGAAATCAGGCATCGCCTATCTCAAGTTCGGCTATCTGGAAAGGCCGAGCGTTGGAGTAGCCGTCGCCTTGGCGTTGAATGGTGGTATTGCCGATGCCAAGGTCGCGGTGGGCTGCGCCGGACCCGCGCCCAAGCGGGTGCCCGAAGCGGAAGAATTGCTCAAAGGGAAAAGCGTGGAAGAGGCGAGCCGAAATATTGTCGCCGCGGGACAAACAGCAGGCCGCGCTGCAGAGGCGATCAGCGATTTGCATGGCGCGCAGGATTACAAGGAGCATATCGTCGGAGTGTTGCTGAAACGTGCCTTTCAGCGGGCGGTGGCTCAAGGATAAGCGGAAAACTTACGAGGAGAAAAGCATGTCGCGAGCCATGTCCAGACGTTCTGATTATCAAACAATTCCTGTTTCGTTTACCCTCAATGGGCGCTTGCAGGAGCTGGAAGTAGAACCGCACGAACTATTGCTCGATGTTGTGCGGGAGCGCCTGGGATTGACAGGCGCGAAGCGTTCCTGCGACGTGGAAGTTTGTGGGGCGTGCACCTTGCTGGTTGATGGACGGCCGGTGAGTGCTTGCACAACACTAGCCGTGGAGGTTCGCGATCGCTCGGTGTTGACGATCGAGGGCCTCGCAAGCGACGGGAAACTTCACCCCTTGCAAGAGGCGTTTATTGAACACGGTGGTTTTCAATGCGGCTTCTGCACGCCCGGAATGATTCTGGCCGCCAAAGCGCTGCTCGATGAAAATCCGGATCCCACCGAAGCAGAGCTGAAGCATTTCATGCACGGCAATGTCTGCCGCTGCACCGGCTACAAGAAAATCATCGAATCAATCATGGCCGCGGCCAAGAGTATGCGCGGCGCGCAACAGTAGTTTCGAGTTTATTCATAAGATTAAAGTCCGAGGAGCAAGCCTCTTCGGTCGCGGCCAATAGAGTTCTACCTTGAGGAGGACAGCGAACGTACGTAATAGCGCAACTATCGAGGACAAATGCACATAGTGCCAGCGCGGACGAGTCGGTGTGATTTTGTTCTGTGTCCGCTCGCTACGAGGCTTACTCCTCGGACCTGCATACGTTGCGGTTTTCCCAAGTCCTGAATAATCCAGATAGCAAACTGCTCAAAAAGATCTCAGAGGCGCGGCGCGCGAATATCGACGAGCATAGGCGTACAGAGCCAGTACGTTGGAGCGAGGCGATTGAGCGCAACGAAGCCTATGAGTCTTCTTCAGCAGTTTGCTAGTCTTCGATGCCGTATTCCTTCCATTTGCTCGCCACAAGATCCAGATGCTCTTTGGGTGGCAGCGAAATCGCCGGGTACTTGTGCTTGCGCGTTGCGTCGATGGCGACCCGCGAACCGACGTAACGGTTGGGATGATGCTGAGGCACGTCAGCGGGAGCTTGGGACGGATCCAGCCCCACGGCTTGCACGTCACGCTCGATATACACGTCTTTCTCCGGCCGCACATGCCAGCTAAGAGCCCAATCGACGGCGAAGTCGTCCCAAACATCAATGTCGTCGTCAACGACAACGGTGATTTTGCCAAATCCGGTTCGTTGGGACCATGCGCCGTACATCAGCTGGCGTACTTGCCCGTCAAACTGTTTCTTCAGAGAAATGACGAGATAGGCGCCACTCCCGCCCGATTCTTTGAGCCGCAGATCCTTGATCGGAAGCCGTAGGACGTCTTTCAGGTGTTTAAACAGCGGCCACTCCCGGCCGACGCCGCGAATGCAGCTCGATTCCGAGGGTGGCATCTGACTGATGAACGCTTGATAAAGCGGCTTGTGACGGAACGTCATGCATCGGATGTTGAAGAAAGGCTCATTGCCCGCCGGACCCATATAGCCGGTGTATTCACCGAATGGACCTTCCGGCTCGACGCTGTTGGCCGGAATTTCTCCTTCCAGGACGATCTCCGCCGTTGCAGGCACTTCCAACGGCACCGTTTCGCACGGCACCAGATCCAGCGGTTCGCCGCGCAGCGCGCCTGCAACCGCAAATTCATCTAACGTCTCCGACATTTTGGAAACCGATACGTAGCCAACGGAGGGATCTGCGCCGATGACGACGGCCACCGGGGTCGGTTTGTTCTGCGCGTTGTTCTTGAGGATATGCCATGCCATGTCCTGGCGTCTGCCGATCAAGAGCCCGGTCTTATTAGGTCCCTTGACTTGCATCCGGTAGGTGCCAACGTTGCGTACGCCGGTTTCGGGATCTTTGGTAATGAGATAGGGGGAAGTGAAGAAAGGAGCGGGATCTTCGCCGACCGTCCATACGGGGACGGGGAGCTTCGTGATATCTACGTCTTTGCCGTGCAGTATGTTCTCCTTGCAGGGGCCTTCTTTGACGATGCGCGGTGCAAGCGGTTTTTCCAAAGCGTGATCCCATTTGCGGTTGATTCCCTGGACCGATTCGGTTTGCAGCCCAAGCGCATAGATTTCCCTTGACGCGCCGAGCACGCCTGCCACGACGGGAATTTTGAATCCTTTGACGTTTTCGAACATCACCGCGGGTCTTTTGGAAGGCGGAATTTTTTTGAAGAGCTGCCGGCACACTGCGGCAATCTCCCAGTCCTTGTCGACTTCCTTGCTGACGCGCTTGAGTTTGCCGTGCTTTTCGAGGACCGAAACATATTCTCTCAGGTCGTGGTAAGCCATCGAGCCTCCGTGGTTGCGCTCTGGATGGGAAAAAGTTTTTTCATCCTAGACGCAAATAATTGATATATCAACAATCTCAATCGAAAATATCGGCTAGTACGGTTCAGGCCAGGGAGAACAGGACGCGAGGAAGCTCTCTGGCGACATGCGAAGAAAGATCAGAGGGAGGGGGAGGCTGGCAAAAGAATCGTTTCATAGTAGAGGGTCGCTACACTCCCTACACACCCCGGATTCCGCAGTTGTCTGATGTGATGCGAGGAGCAAGCCTTTCGTAGCGAAGCCAATAGATTCTGCCTCTGACTGGAGATCGATCAGCGGTGCTTGTGCCCTGCCAAAAGTTGCAAACTATCGGCAGCGAAAAGGGGCGAAAATGACTTTGAAGCAGCATGCTTGGGTGTTTTCGTTATTCAGCCTCGCCCCTCGTTCTCGCGTTCGCTAGGTTCAACTGCGGAATCCGGTCACAGTAGATCGCACGGCGCGATCGAGGCGACACCCGAGCAAATGCTTTGTCAGCGTCCGCTAGGCGCGAATCTCAGCGCGCATGAAGATGATGTACGAGATGCCGAAACAGACAGCGACCAAGGCAAAAAGAGTGGTAATGTGTGGCCAAATCAGACGCAGGCTTTGCTCGATCGCGAGAGGCGTCGCCAATATTCCTTCAGCCTGCCCTGGGAGAACCGCGCCAAACGTCCGGCCCGTAGACGGGTTAAGAAGTATTTGCACGCTTTCCTGGAAAAGCGTGCTCGGCGAGATACGACCGACCAGATTGGCGATATCAAGTTGACGTGATACAGCTTCCGGGGTACTCGCGTCAGGCACGGCGATGTTGGCGATCGCCAACGTCAACACGGGAATGAACAGCAGCATAAAAAGCCAAACGGCCATGGACGCGAGCGCGGCAGTCACAGTTTTTTGAAACACCAGCGAAAATAGCATCGCCAGCGCGAGCCAAAATCCCACGTAAAAAATGCCCAGCAAGGTAAATATCAACATGCGCCAGAGCTCCTCCGCATTGGGCGGGAAGCCCAATAGCGCGATTCCCAATCCGATGACGAGTAGAAGGATGGAGCTCCACAGCACGCCGATGGTTGCAAGGCCGGCGAAAAACTTGCCGTTAATCAGACTATCGCGGTAAATGGGCTGGGAGAGGACTCGGCTCAGAGTGCCGCGCGCGTATTCGCCGCTGATGGAATCGAATCCCAGTGTGATACCAACCAGCGGTCCGAAAAATCCCAGTAAGGTGGCGAGGGAGAAAATACTGTCGCCACTGGAGGTCACCAGCAGTAAGAAAACAAACTGCGGTGGCACGATTTCAGAATTCTGGCGGATTGCTTGCCCGGTCGAATAACTTCCCCACAAGCCGAACAGCAGCACGATGATCAAAAGGATCATAAAACGACGGCTGCTAAAATGATCCGCCAGCTCTTTCCAGAAAACCACGTTCATTCGCTTACGCCTCGCGAAAATATTTCAAATAAATCTCTTCCAGAGTGGGATCTTCAGAGCGCAGCTGCAGCAGCTTAACCCCTTTACGGGTGACCAGAGAAACGACTTCGCCGCGAACGTCTTCCGTGCAGCGGAGAAACCAGCCATGGGCGCGCTTTTCAACCTCATCGACCCCTCGAATGGCGCGTAGTTCCCTCTCCAAATTACCATCCTCGCTGCTGACTTCGACCAGGAAGTTCCATTGGCGTCCCTTGAGGATCGACTTGCCCAACTCATCCATTTCGCCTTGAACGATCATTCGGCCCTTAACGATGATGCCGACCCGATTACAAATTTGTTGCACTTGCTGCAACTGATGCGACGACAACAGGACGGTGAGGTTATGGTCTCGATTGAGGCTCTTGATTAGCTCCAGGATGCGAATCGCACCGTCAGGATCGATGCCGAGGGTTGGTTCATCCAGAATGATTGCCCGAGGATTTTTCACGAGCACTTCAGCGATGCCGAGCCTCTGCTTCATGCCGCGGGAATACTCCCGCACCAGGCGTTTCCCGTCCTCAGAAAGTCCTACCTGCTCCAGGACCTCGGCTGTGCGCCGCCGCGCTTCATCTTCGGGAATGCGGTTCAAGCGGGCCATATAAAGGAGGTTGTCGCGCGCCGAGATATCGTCGTAGAATCCGGGATTCTCCGGCAGGTAGCCGACGCGCCGCTTGACCTCCAGTGACTCGAGCTTCGGGTTGAACCCACACACGGCGACCTTGCCGGCACTGGGCTCCGTCAGGCCCAAAAGCATTAGAATGGTCGTGGTTTTCCCCGCGCCGTTGGGCCCAAGAAAGCCAAAGATCTCGCCTTCCTGAACGGTTAGATTAAGCGCGTTGACCGCGAGCTTTTCGCGATAGCGCTTGCTCAAATCTTTGGTCTCGACGACTGCGTTCATCGGCGTCCAAGACGGAAGAAGACGACGGCAAGCCCGAGAACCACGAGAGCAACGATGGCAAAACCGATCCATCCCCAAATCGTGGGGGTCGAGACCGTGACGCGAAAATCCACGGACCTATTCGTTTCCGGTGCGTTCGCCGTGACTGTGAGAAGATAATCGCCGGCGATGGTCCGATCCGGCGCAAGTATCTCCATTTTGATTTCCCGGACCTCCCCCGGATTGAGCGCGTCTAGTTTATCGGGATTAAACTCGACCGTCCATTTTTCGCTGGGTTTCTTGGTTACAAACGATAGGTTGCGAATGGGCGCTGTGCCGGCGTTGCCGACGACGAAGTCAACCGGCACTTTGTCCCCCGCTGTTACTGAAGCATTCAAGGTGCCCGCTAGAGAGGCCATCTTCAAGTCTTGGGTGCCCTTGAGGGTCACTTTGATGGGCGCGTTGGCTTCGAACGCTCCCGCGCGCGCCGAGATGGTCACGGGATATTCTTTGGCATCGGCCCGTGACGGGGTATCAATTTCTACGCTGAGTGTCTCCGAGCCGTTCTCCTTTATTTGGATAGAGGCGATTTGCTGGTCGCCGAACTGCGGCTTGAAACGAACCGTCCAACCCGGTGGCGCCTGCGCAGCCAACGACGTCGTCAGTGGCTTGTTGGTTTCATTTTTGAGATCGACAGTGAACTTGAGGGTCTGGCCGGAACCTGTGCTCAAGACCGGGTACTGGCTGCTCATCTTTAATCCGCCAGTCTCTACTTTTTTGGACGTGACCCGCAGGTTAACGGTCTGCGTATACTGTGTCGCTCCCTCCGTGTCCTTCGCCGTGACTTTAATCTGGTAATTACCCGGCTTCGCGGTGTCGGGAACCTTGCTCTTGAATTCGATGGTGGTGGA
>DATACQ010000284.1:0-7939 GCA_036258955.1 Binatia bacterium | reverse complement strand
AAGCGCTGCAGGGTTCGGCATCGGATCAGTCGGCCAAGCTCAAGCAGAGGTTTTGCGATCAAATCAAGCTGGCTCAAGCGATTCTCAGCCAGACCGAGCAAAAGCTTCAAGGAAACAAAACGATTCCAGAGCGGATTGTTTCGTTTTACGACTCTGAAGTGCGACCCATCCGCAAAGGGAAACTCAACAAGGCAGTGGAATTTGGCCGCACCCTGCAATTGGTTCAGGATAGTTCCGGAGCGATCCTTCATTATGAGGTTCACAGGGGCAATCCCAACGACAGCGCTCAATTGCTTTCTGTGCTGCGGCAAGCAAAAACCAGCCTGCGCATAAAACCCAAAGAACTCGCTACGGATCGGGGCTACTACAGTCACGAGAATGTGCTGAAACTTGGCAAGGCCGGAATTGAGAAAGTCAGCATCCCCAAGGTGGGTCGGCTGAACAAAGCAGAAAAGCTGCACCAGCGAAAGATGTGGTTCAGGCAATTGCAACGATTTCGCTGCGGGATCGAAGGCTCGATCAGTATGCTGAAACGCAAGTTCGGTTTGGGCCGAGTGCTGGCCAAGAGCTCGGTGGGAACCGCCATCTGGACCGGAATGGCTATTTTCGCCTACAACCTCTGGCAACGGACGTAACTTATGCTGATTTTCCAAAATCGTTTCCATCAAGAACCGATCCGGTGCGCTGGCTTAGCGAAAAAGTTGTTGGTGTACCCTACTTTTTCAGTGAGAACTAGCTAGTTTCTGTCGCGAAACGAAGAAAAATTCCAGTGGTTCGGTGTTGGACGAGCCTTTGCGAGATTACGTGCTGGGTGAAAGGAGTGCAAAGAAACAGACGGGGTTTAGTGGAGCACCGAGCGAGTGGTGGTAAGACACACTACTGCCGAAGACGATGGTAATGACCTGGAGCGGGGGTGCCTTTGCTATGCCGCCGCTCGTCGGAAACGTTTTTGCTTTTGGTTCAATAGGTGGGCGATGGTCATGAGATTGTTTGTCAGTACGGCTGCGCCGACCATGACCTCAAAGCGCTCAAGGCCTTCGACCAGACATCGCTTCATGCCGCGGCCGCGAAAGAGCACCGAGATGCGGCCCTCAATGCCTGCTCGGAAGCGTTGTCCTTTCTTGAAGGCAGAGCTTTTTTCAAGCGCTTGCTGTTGAGGGGTTCTTTTGCCACCGGCCTGCGGAATGCAGACGAGTTTCACAGCGGCATTGTGGCAGGCTTTGATGTTTTCATTGCTGAAAAAGCCGCGGTCAGAACTGTACCATTCGGGAGGCAAGCCGAAGGTCTGCTGATGGCGCTCCAGCGATGGGCTAACGTGGATCTGATCGGCGGGATTTCCCTCAAGGACGTGGTACTGAGTGATCAGACCGTGGGTCGTTTCAGCGAGAAAGATCTTGTGGCCGAACTCGATCGGTTTTTGTACTTTCCCGCGCTTGATCAGATTGGTATGGGGTTCAAAGATCGAGTAGATCTTCTCCTGCGTGGGGACCTGCTCTCCGTTGAGCACGCGCCGGCGGCCCTGATCGATGACGCGACCGGCAAGCTGACAGTAGTGATCGATCTTCCTTCGAAGCTCGCCAATGGCAATGTCGTCCATCAGGCCAACAGTGTCCTGATCCTTTGTTTTTTCGAGCACCGCTCGGGCATTGTCGAGGACTTGCTGGGTGATTTTGATGAGTTGGCGATACTTCCTCTTTTGCTGGGTGTGACGTTGCCTCGGTGTCATTCGTTGAAGCTCTTGCATGCGACGGCGTGCGCAGCGTGTGCGGTTAGGAAAGTTATCGATGGCTGTGGGAAAAATCTTGGCGAGCCGACCGACGAGCCGCGTCAGAACGCGCACTACATCCCAGAGCAAAGTATTATCAGTGGGATGATGGACATCGGTTTCGGTAACCGTGGTATCAACACGCAGTCTCTTGCCGTCCTCCACGCCCAGCTCGACGGCAGCTTTAACCACCAACTCGTTGATGGCTTGCAGAGTTTGGGGCCGAAGTTTGTTAAAGGCCCGATTGAAAGCGTCGTGCTTCGGTACGCGCCTGCTGTAAAAATTGGTGAATCGGCGCAACGTGTATCCGTCGGCGATTCGCTCACAGAGTTCCCGAAAATCCCAGTTCTTCACTCGCATCAGGATCAGCGAGCGAAGTACCTGCGTGGAGGTCATGGCTGGGCGGCCGGTGGCAGGCTTTTTCAGACCTCGCTGGAGGTCTTGGCGCACGCGCTCGATGATCTTGAGCTGATGATCGAGCAAGTCCGAAATCCTGTTAAGAATCGGGTCTAGCTCGACGCCTTGGACGAGAAACTCGAGATCGGCGAAGTTGATTTGCGGGTCGGCGAGTCGTGTCATTTTTTGACCCTTGAAACGGTTTTGACCCTTTGGTGCTTGAGGGCTTTGGTATACCGTAGGGCAGTTTGATAGAGCAGCTCTTGCAAGGCATGCCCGTTGTCAAGACAACGCCGTATCTCTGGCACCAGTTCGTCAGGAATATAGATTGCGAAGCGGTGTCCTTGGATGCGCCCGTAAAGAACGTGACTGGCATGCTGTTCGCCCGAGCGACAGGCTTCACAGTATTCGCGCACGCACGGGCTGCGTCGCAGGCTCAACGAGCCGAGCGCCGCGGGCCACAGGGCGGCGACTCGTTGCTGGAACCAGTGCTCGACCTCCGTGGGAGACTCATTTTTGGTAGCCATGATGCATGTGTGCCAAATAACACACGTGCTGTCAACAAAAAACCGTCAATCTCACACCGAGTTACGAGTTTCGCGACAGAAACTAGCTAGAGCGGTGATGCCAGAATATCTTCGTAGATGCCGAGAATCGAGTCATCTTCCAAGTGAAGAAAATGACCGACGCCCGGTATGCTCCTGAATTCGGCGTTGGGAATTTGCCTGGCAAGGAGCACGGCGTCTTCGGCATCAACAATGGTATCCTTGTCGCCGTGCACGACAATAGTTTTGCACTTGATCTTGCCCACATCCACCGCATTGGCCAGTTCGCGGACCGAAAGCACGAATACGCCATGCCGCTGGAACGCCTCCAAGCCGGCCTGGCTCATCTGTTCAAACTGCAGAAAGATCCGGCGCTTCATGGAACGAGGCAGGTTATCACCGAAAGTTTTAATGATCGCGTCGGCGATTTGATCCCGGCTCTCCAGCGGAATCCCAAATCCTGCAGTAATCATTGCGATCAATTGGTCATTCGCTCGGGTGCCCATGCTCGCCAAGATCAGGCGTTGAACTTTCGCCGGATAGCGTACCGCATAGATAGCCGCGATCACGCCCCCCCAGGAAGCTGAACAAATGGTCAGCGGTCCCGCAATGTTTGCCGCGTCCCTAACCGCGTCGAGAATTTCGACCTGTTCGTCGACGGCTATGTCACCAGAACCTCTGACGATGCGCCCCTTTCCGTGGTTCGGGAAGTCGAAAATGACGATCCGATAGCTCTGGCCAAAGCGCCGCACGAAGCTGTGCCACATCGCCATCGACTGCTGCAATCCGTTGACAAACAACAGGGTCTGAGGGCTGATTCCATAAGTCCGGTAAGGTACGACAAAGCGGCCGACTTCTATCTCGCCTTTGCTTACCGGTGATGCAATAGTGTCCATCCCAGGTGGGCGATTGTACGATCAGGATCGGACAAAAACAACTTCGCGCACCGACGAAGTACTGCCTTCCAGCGTCGGCAGCCGGCCGCCAGATGAGAGGCGTTCTTGCGTTCGTAGAATCGGCGGCAGCCTTCGACTGGCTACGATACTTGAGGCTTGCTCTGCGCCCAGCCGGCTTCCAAAAGAAAGCTTCTCCGAGTAATTTAAATCTATATACTAAGAGTATCCCCAAATCCCACGCTCGAGTTCTGCCGTGCGCACTGCATTAGAGATTCTCAGCAAAATTAAGAACACGCTCTACAAGGCAGCCACCGTTGCGCAGGCGAGATACTACGACGACGCGTTGAGCCTGCAGGCGATGAGCCTGACTTATACAACTTTGCTCTCGCTCGTGCCGTTTCTCGCGGTGATGTTTTCGGTGCTGACAGCGTTCGGGGTGCAAAATGTTATCGAACCTATGCTGGAGCAGGTGCTCGAGCCCCTCGGTCCTGAGGGAGGAGAAATTACCAAACGGATCGTGCAGTTTGTACGAAACATCCAGGTCGGAATTTTGGGCGCCGTGGGACTCGCGGCATTGTTCTACACGGTCGTCTCTCTGGTGGCGACGATGGAAGATGCCTTGAATCAAATTTGGCGCCGGCCGCGCTCGCGCAGCTGGGGCCAGCGCTTCACAACCTACACCAGCGTAGTCTTAGTCGGGCCGGTGCTGGTCTTCACCGCACTGGCTTTGACCGCCTCTGCCCAAAGCTACTGGATTATTGAGCGCCTTTTTGAGATCAAAGTGGTCAGCGATCTGTTTACGTTCCTGACCCGGATTATGCCGGTTGTTTTGCTTTGGGGCACCTTTACATTCCTTTACAAGCTTATTCCGTTCGCCCATGTGCGGTTCACCTCAGCTCTAGTCGGCGGCGCCGCAGCCGCCATTCTCTGGCAACTCGCCGGTAGCACTTTCGCTTTGTTCGTTACCGCTTCCGGCCGCTACGCAGCGATCTATTCGAGCTTTGCCATCGTCATCGTATTTCTGATCTGGTTGTATGTGGGTTGGCTGATTTTCTTGATTGGAGGAGAGATCGCCTACTTCCACCAGCATCCATATGCGTTCGTACGTGAAGCTTTGCACGTCGGAAGAGGTCATCGGTTTCAAGAGTGGCTGGCCCTTTCTGCCCTGCTCGAAATTACCCGGCGTCACCTCTCTGGACGAGCTCCATGGGCGCCAGCCGAGCTTTCCGCCTTTCTCGGCGTTTCAAGCCTGGGAAATCTCATCGACGATTTCGTAAAAATGGGCATTTTGCTCAAATCCGCGGAACCCGAAGGAGTTGCGCTGGCGCGTCCGCCTGAGACCATAACCGTGAAAGAGATTCTCGATATTGTCGCAGCAGCGAACGGTGAAGAGCCGAAAAGCAGCGGCGCGGTCGGCGACGTTTTGTCGCGGCGCGATCAGGCCGTTTCCAAGGCGTTGGAAGGAACAACCCTGGCGGCATTGGCATCCGAGAATCAACCCAGGGCGCTAAGCTCTCCTCGCGCCAGCTCGGCTTCCACCGGTTGACTGTGATTCAGGCGAGCTTTAGATTTGAGCGGCGATCTTTGAAGATTTCCGGCAGCAGCCAGCCATTTCGCTTGTCAGGTTGCGTTGGGTTTGCGTCTTTGCAAGCGCACACCTTTGTCTCGCGCTACTGCAGGACGACTGCGAGAGCGCATTGAGTTTTTCACAATCAGCACAGGACAGTTAGCGTAACGCAGCGTGCGCTCTGCCACACTGCCCAGTACGAGCCGCTTGAGACCGGTACGGCCGTGACTTCCCATAATGATCATATTCGCGCGAGACTTCTTCGCTTCATTGGCGATGACTCGGGCCGGGTCTCCGCGTCGCGCGACCATCGATCGAAAGGTTCCCGGTTCCAGTTTTTTTTGGCGCACGAGCTTTTCCATCTGGCTTTGCGCTTCCTCGTGCTGCGCTTTTTCATATTCGATGATCATTTGCGGCGTTGCTTCGTACGGCCCTGCCATCATCATCGCGGAGTTGGAGAGCGCGTGAATCAAGAGCAGCTTGCCATTGTTTTCTTTGCGCAACTTGATTGCGTGATCCAGGGCCGCATCGGAAGTCTTGGAAAAATCAACGGGCACAACGTACGTGTTGGCCATGATACCTCCTCTCGCTGACGATGCTACTGCTCCAGCTGCACAAGCTCTCCAGCTCCGTCGAACTGATTAGCCTCACGATCCGGACGGAAGTTACCGCCGTTCGGCTTCCGGCGCATCGGCAGCGCGGCAGGGGCCGAGCACCGCCATCAAGAGAATAGCGCGCCGCAGATCGCGCCGGCTGCTAAAAAGGGCTCTGTTGCGGAGCGGCGGTCTTAAGCGTTGCGTGATCTCGGTCCTCGCGGGAGCAGACACTCGCTCGCGCGCGGAAGCGACAACCTCCACCGGCGGCAGCTTCCCGATTGTCCGCGGCGCGGGTTGGCGCGGTGGCTCGCGTCGAGGTGGCGGCTCGAAACGCCTGCGCATACGTTCGAGCAGCAGGTTTATCAACGGAACCAAAATGAAAGCAAGGAGAACAAGGATCTGCGTAAACGGGATATCCTGCATAGCTGCCGTTACCTCCTTTGTCCACCTGTAGGCTCTTCTCCGGTTTCGGCTATGGAGTCGCGCATCGCTGTATCGGCCTGCACGTTCTTCATTTTGTAGTAGTCCATGATGCCAAGATTGCCCTGGCGAAACGCCTCGGCCATAGCGCGCGGCACCTCCGCTTCGGCTTCGACGACCCGGGCGCGCATCTCCTGCTCCACGGCCACGGCCATGGCGCGCCGCTCCTCGGCCTTGGCTTGGGCGATCTGCTTGTCGGCATCGGCCTGGTCGATTTGCAGCTTTGCGCCGATGTTCTGACCGACGTCTACATCGGCGATGTCGATGGAAAGGATCTCGTAAGCGGTCCCAGCATCCAGTCCTCTGTTGAGAATATTCTTGGAAATATGATCGGGATTCTCCAGCACAGCTTTGTGCGACTCCGCCGAGCCGATGGTGCTCACCATACCCTCGCCCACCCGAGCGATGACCGTCTCCTCACCCGCGCCGCCCACCAGCCGGTCGATGTTGGTGCGAACGGTGACGCGCGAGACCGCGATGAGTTGAATGCCGTCTTTGGCGACGGCCGCGATCTTTGGCGTCTCAATGACTTTCGGAATGACCGACATCTTGACCGCTTCGAGGACATCGCGCCCGGCGAGATCTATGGCGGCGGCCCGGTTGAATGGCAACGGAATATTCGCCTTGTCCGCCGAGATCATGGCGTTGACCAGCCTGACTACATTGCCGCCTGCAAGATAGTGCGCTTCAAGATCGTTGAGCGGAATAGTCAATCCCGCCTTGACCGCGCTGATGCGCGCCGTGACCACGGTGCCCGGCGGCACGCGCCGGAATCTCATGCCGATCAGAGTGAGCAGCCCGACGTAAGCGCCGGAAGCCCACGCGGCGATCCAGAGCGGAATCGGAACCAGATACAATACAAATATGACCGCCACCACTACCGCCAAGAGCGCCGCGACTCCTCCCGCTATGCCAAGTCCGAACATTTTTCACCCCTTCCTGCTACGCGCGCTGGCGCCGCACAACGATGCGGTTGCCATCGACGCGACTTACCATAATCTGCGCCCCCGCCTCAATGAATTCCCCGTCGGAGACGACATCGATTCGCTCTCCTGCGATATCTGCAATACCAGATGGGCGCAAGGGGGAAACCGCTACGCCGCCTTTGCCCAACCACTGTTTGTCTGCCTCCGGCGCTGAGGCATATCCTGCACCCGCAAAAAGTCCGGTGTCGAGGATCAGGCGCTTACCGAACGGCAGGCGGGGTAGAAAGCGCAACAGCACCAGACTTCCAACGAGTGCCAATAGCAGCGAAAAAACCACTTGACCTACCGCTTTGAGGATGAAATCCCAGCTGGCGCCACCGCCGATGAGACTCAAGCTCAGGCCGGAAAGAAGCGCCGCTATGCCCAGAACTCCGGCAACACCAAAACCGGGAATCAGCAAAAACTCAGCGGCTAAGAGGACGAGGCCGGAACCTACGAGCAACATCTCCTCCCAGCCGGCGAGCTGGACCAGCCAATGGCCCCAAAAGAAAAGCGCGATGCTCGAAATTCCGAGAACTCCGGGCACGCCGAAACCGGGTGTTCGAATCTCCAGAATTATTCCGAGCATACCAATGGTGATAAGAAGCGAACTGACAATCGGATGGGTGAGAAAGCGCACCAGATTCTCCGCCCAGTTGGGCGACGCGCGCCGCATCTCGGCGCCCGAGAATCCCAACTGCTTCAGGACCTCCTCGATGGTGTCGGCGC
>DATACQ010000283.1:0-1656 GCA_036258955.1 Binatia bacterium | reverse complement strand
ATCTGCGGCTTCTCGCCGCTCTATTCGCTGATCCACTTGCTCGGTGATACGACCGGCGAGCATTTGAAGTATAGCCAAGCGTTCACGCCCGAGACCGGCTCCGCCGTTAGTTTCACCAGCATGATTTTCAGATAACTCTACGGCGTGTCGGACCACGTAAGCATAGATGGGTTTTTTTGCTCCCTGCTAAGGCCGTACGCCGATCAGCTTCTTTTCTAAGTAACGCTCGTAAATGCGATAGAGAGTGCCCATTGAAGCGATGTCGATCCACTCGTCTTCGGCGTGAAGGTTGCCGACGAGCGGCCTGGACATAATCACTGGTATGCCATATTGGCTGATGAAGCGGGCATCGCTGCCGCCGTGCTCGCGAATGAGCCTTGCTGGTTTACCGGTGACCTCCTCGGTGGCGGCGAGAAACAGAGGATCGGGAGAAACCCGGACCGGTTCCGCTGTGGTAACCACTTCGTACTCCATTTCCCCATCCATAAACTGCTTTGCTTGCGCTACCATTTCGGATGAGCTGAGAGGGGCAGGAAAGCGGATGTCGCAGATCGCCTCGGCAAAAGACGGTATCCGATTAAAGACGCGATTTTCCGTTTGCAGTACCGTGATCGCACAAGTCGGATGCCAATGTTCGTCGCCGTTCCTGAGACCTGAAAAATGGTTTTGCAGCTTTTGGAGCGCAAAAACCATGCGCTCCAGGGGATTCTTAGCCAACCACGGTCGCGAAGCGTGTCCGGCAGAGCCGCGGGCGGTGATCTTCAGGTGAAGAATGCCCTTTTCCTCTACGGCGATTTCATTCAAGGAGCCGGAATCGGGGACGATGGCAACGCCGCATCGGATACCGGCCTTTTCAAAAAGAAAGCGGGTGCCGTAGTTTCCGCCTTTTTCTTCATCCGATGTTACCGCCATGCCTAGCGATACTCCCGGGTAGCGCTCATGAAAACTACGGAATAGCTCGAGGAGGATCGCGAGCTCTCCTTTCATGTCGCCGCTCCCCGGTCCGTAGATTCTTCCGTCCCTCACTGCGGAACGGTAAGCCGCATTATCCGGACGGGCGACGACATCGAGATGCGCCAACAGCATTACCGCCGGCGTAGCAATCGCGTGTGGCAGAAAAACGGTCGACGGAACGCCATGCTCGCGAAAGCGGTGGGCGGTGACTGCTTGAGGCAGTTCGGCGTGGTGAATGACAGACTCCATACAACGCTCGATCTCCTCCGGACGCTCGCGGATGCTTGGGATCAGAATGAGATCGCGTGTCAGCTCAATGAGCCGCTTTGTCAGGGTTTCACTGCTCGGGTCAGTCGCGGTCATAGCCCCACTCTACGGGCAACTCGGCCCATGCCTGATCGAGAAGCATGCCGCATTCGTCGGGAATGGCGGCGAGGCAGAGGAACTGGCCTTTGGTAACCTTGCCCTCGTTATCCATATTGAAGTTAAACGGGATGATGCCTCTTTCATCGCCGGGCCGATAGAGCACCGCCGCATCGTCCATCACCGAGAGGAGCTGGCTGCCATCGAGTGATTTGCGGAATTGAATGTTTCTCATGTTCCAACAGCCGGCCGGGTTAAAATATCGCGCCAAAACCGACGGATAAGTTGCGCCGGTCACGCGCGCATTGATCTCGCAAATGATTACCTCCAGTTTGCCTT
>DATACQ010000282.1:0-8003 GCA_036258955.1 Binatia bacterium | reverse complement strand
TACGGCTGGAAAGAGCGTGGCGCGGGGGGCATCAACGCCATGCTGGAAATGGCTGATAATAACACCAAAAGTCACATCTCCGAGTTTCCCATCGGCACCTATAAAAAGGCTCACCGCCACGGCCCGGGCGCGCACCTTGTTCTACTCAGCGGCACCGGAGGGTATTCGTTGATCTGGACCAAAGAGGACAGATCCGACATGATCAAGTGTGACTGGAGTCTCGGCTCCATGGTCACGGTGCCTAGCGATAACTGCTATCACCAGCACTTCAACTCCGGAACCACTCGCGCGCGCTATTTAGCGCTACGACCCGGCGATATGGGACTTTACAAGGGGCGGGGTGGTGGTGGGGAGTACGCCGACCGCAGCTTAAAAGAAGGTGGCTGGCAAATCGAATACGAGGACGAGGACCGCGAGATTCACGAGATCTTCGAAAACGAGCTCAAAGCCCACGGCGCGACGTGCAGAATGAAAGCGTTTATTCCCTGGTGCACCGGCGAAGTCGGGCCGACGAGCGAGCGGGATACCTAAGCTTCGCGAGATTTTGTCCGAGGAAACAAGCCGCTCTGATCGTGGTTGGACATGCTCACCACCCTGAGTAGAATCGAAGGGCGGCCAAGTTCGAGTCTTGGGTCCAAAGTCCCGAGTCCAGGGTTTTAACTCAACGCGAGACCCGAGACTCATTTGCCGTGTCCGCGCTCTTCGAGCCTTGCTCCCTCGGCCTAAACACCGTGTCGCAAGTTTTCCCGACGATGAATCATGCAGGCTAGAACTTCGACCTCCGCAGGCTTTAGCGCCATAGCTCCTTGCTCGCCAGCCGCGCCCCTTCGGCCATAGCTTCTAACTTTGCCCAGCAGATCTGCGGGCTGCCCACTCGCGGACCGAGACCGCAGTCGGTTCCGCCCATGAGGTTTTCCCGTCCGATGATTTTTGCGTACCGCACCAACCGGTCGGCGACGGCTTGCGGGTGCTCAACGATATCGGTGGCATGACCTACCACGCCGGGGACAAGCACTTTGTCCTTGGGAAGCCTGACTTCCTCCCAGATACGCCATTCATGCTCGTGGCGCGGATTGGCCGCTTCAATCGAGATCGTATTCGCCTTCACTTTCAAAACTAGATCGACAATGTCGCGCAGCGGGATGTCATACTTGTGCGGGCCGTGATAGCTGCCCCAGCACGTATGAAAACGGACTCTCTCGGCAGGGATGTCGCGCAAACCGTGGTTAAGCGCTTCGACGCGCAGTTCAGCGTAATGGCGATACTCCGGAACGGTCATGCGCGACATGAACTGCCAGCCGTCAGGCAGGTCCGGATCGTCAATTTGCAAGAGAAAGCCGGCTTCGACAATGGCCTTGTACTCTTCGTGCATGGCGTCGGCGATGGCGATCAGATACACTTCATCGCTCGGATAATAATCGTTCTTCATCCAGTGCTCGATGGTGCCGGGCGCGATCGCCGGTAGAAAAGCTTCTTCGTAGTTCTGGTTCTGCAGCGCGGCTTTAAAGTCATCGATTTCCGATTTTAGAGAACTGTGGCCCGTGTACTTGAGCGGCGCATTGCAGAAAACTCTCCTGATGTTGTCGCCTCGATGCGACTCGCGCGCGTTGAAATAGTCCGAAAACTCGACGAGGTCGCGCGCGTAAATGGTTGACGGATGATCATCCGCTCGCACTTCTCGTTCGATGAAACCGGCCAAACGCTCGCGAGCGTATCTGGAAAAGTTGGACTTGCCCACTTCACCGTCATTGATAATATCGACGCCGCAAGCAAGCTGTTTCTTTACAACCTCCAACACCGTATCGCGCACGCGCTTTTCGAACACGCCTTTGTCCACAACTTTTCCGCTTATCCGAGCGTTATGCAGTTCCTTCAAATCCGGCGGCTGCGGCAGCGCGCCGGCGTGTGTCGTCAGTATCCGATCGGTGCTGTATTTCATTATCGCTCCCGTAAATAAGTACGCATTCGGCGAGACGAAGAGATCTCACGTCTTTCATAAGCTTGCGCTCGCCTACAGGGGGATGAAAGCCGCCCCTCGTGACTTTTCGGCATGACTCTGGCGCGAAGTCTGATGCGTAAGTCTCTCTGGTCGCGGCCAATAGATTTCTGCCTTGAGGAGAAGGGCGTCCTTTTGAATTTCGCAAGCATGGAGCTGAAATGCACAAACTGCCAAGCGACAAACAGGTCGGCGTAAGGTCCTACTCGGGTGTCCGCTCTCTACGAGGCTTACTCATCGGACACGGCTGTGCCAAATTTCCCCACCCAGTTCTCAGGAGCACACGAAGGATGAAAAAATTGGAATTTCGAAATTCGATTTTCGAAATTTACTTCGTGCTCTTCGTGACTCCGTGGTGAAGGTCCTGTCCTCGTTTGATTGCGGCTCTGGCGCACGCCTTGACTGTTACGCGTACGCGTCGTAAATGCCTTCGAATTTTCCAAGCTTGAAGCGCACCATGTTGCGCGCGGCTACACGCACGAGTTCTTTGTCCCGCTCCGAATTGACGTTTCTCGCAATGGTTTCAGCGGCCATAGCCGTATGCTCTTGATCGACCTTGCCATGGACGATGAAAAAAGCTCGCGCTCGGTTATCAATCCCGTAATGTTTCTCAAGCGCTCGGTCGAATTCGTCGGAATAGCGGCACACCATGGTTTCGTTCACCAGCGCCCCGGCGCGAGTTTCCGCCGGCAGCCCGACAAACATGCCTCGCAGGATCGCCGCCGTATGAGCGACACACTCGTAGATCATAATCCCGTTGTCGAAGTCGTCCGCGGTCAGTCCTATGGCTTCGCCGAAACGCTTCATTAACCCGGGATGAGATTGCTCCTCGATGAATAGTTCGGCAAACTGTTCGTACATTGCCTGATTGCTGGCATTGCGCACCATCAGAAAGGCCAAACCTTTGTTGATCACATGGTTGGACAGATAGTGCTGCACTGCAAAACCTTGGAGCCGCTTCCGGGATAACTTGCCGGCCCTCAGCTCGCCGAAAAACCGGTTGTTCATGAGCTGTTCGACGCCGGGATTCACGATTGTGCGCATGAGCTCGTCAATGAACGCTTGGTTTTCCATTTCAGCTTTCCAGTTCGCCTAAAGGCCGTCTGCGTTCTCCGCTTTTCGGCAATTACTTTGATACGATTTTTTGTCCAGGCCGTGAAACCGCATCTTACGGTGTAGCGAGCGCACGTCGATGCCGCTTTTGACTGCGGTCAACTCGATGCGGCCGCCGCATTCGTTCAATTTCGCCATTAGATAACTTTTTTCTTGCTGTTTCATCCAGATCGGCAACGGCAGTTCCCAGGGCGAGCGCTCTGAGTTGTTGATAATCGGAAGTTCCAGCTCGCTTAAGTCGACTTTCTCAATGCTGCGGCCTTTGGTCAAGACCATGGCCTTTTCCAAAACGTTTTGCAGCTCGTTGTGTGTGCGGAGTGAGAGCCGGAGAGTCGCTTCGTGCCGGCTTTATTCTGGTGATGTCTGTTAGGGATGGGTTTTTCATTGATGCCGTCCCGCTCAGTGATGTCGTGCCGAGGCTGTGATTGTTCTATTGAGAGGACGCCGGTATGCGCAAAATCAATTGGCATTCACGGTCGCTACGGCGCCGAAAGATCGTCTGTCCTCCGCGGCGGCGCAAGATCTCCAACGCCCGTTGAACTCCCAAATAGGGGCCGGTCTTAAGGCTCCGGTTTGCGCAAAGCTCTTCCTCCGCGATCATGGGGATATCTACAGACGCGAGCATTGTCAACTCGAGCTCGGCGTAGGTTTGGCTACCCGCCTGGCATCGTGCCGCCCGAAGGTTCAGTTGGCCGCCTCTGGAGAGGATCTCCTCGCAGAATTCGAAAGCTCGCTCGAGGATACGGGTCAGAAGCTTTGGGTGCCCTAAGACTTGTGGCAGGGATTCGCTGCGGCTCGCTACAATCTGGTCTTGATCGTTGCGGTGGCGCATTTGGAAACTCGCAATCACCGTTTCCAACACTGCTGCAATATCGCAGGTGCTTGAAGGATGCTGGCACGCGCTGACGTAACCGCGCAAGTCGCGCAGGTTGTTTTCCAGCTGCTTGACGGTTCGGGCGGTTTTCACCGCATCTGAGCTGGTGCCGAGCCCCATGCTCACCAGTTCGAGTTCCATGCCGACGAGGTGCACCCCATTCTGCGCGTCATGAAACAAGTCACCGATGATGTCATCGATTGCGAGGCTCGCCGGCTCGGGGCAGCCGGCGCGATCGATCTCGGTTGACTTCATGGCAGCGGCGGGCTTTCAAGACTCTTAAAATGCATCTTTCATTTTTCGCACGCTGGCGAAAACTGACACCGGATCCATGCGTTGCCCGGAATTCGCCGCTTTTACGGTGGCTTGAATTTCTTTGCTGTCCCAGCGCAGGAATGGATTGGTTTGCTTTTCCTCTTCAAGGATGGACGGAACTGTGGAAAGGCCGCGGGCGCGCTGCGCTTGCACCCGCTCATAACGGGAAGCAACTTTGGCGTTTTTCGGTTCCAGAGTCATAGCGAACCGCAAGTTGCTTTCTGTATACTCGTGGCCGCAATAGATTTTCGTATCATCACGCAGGGCCATTAACCTGCTGAGCGATGCCTGCATTTGTTCCGGCGTGCCCTCGAAGAGGCGCCCGCAGCCGGCGGCGAACAGCGTATCGCCGCAAAACAGCGCATTGTCGAACAAATACGCAACATGGCCGGTGGTGTGGCCGGGAATAAACAGAACGTCGCCCCGCAGCGCACCCACGTAAATTTCATCGCCGTCGTTAACCGTTCGGCTTAGGCCGGGAATGCGCCCCTGGTCGCTTTCATGGCCATAGACCTCTAGTTTACCGCGCGCCAGAAGCTCTTCGTTCCCCCCGGTGTGGTCGCGATGATGATGGGTGTTCAAAATCGTTGTGAGTCTGACGTTCTCCTGCGCCACGCGCTGGAGCACCGGTTCGGCCTCCGACGGGTCGATAATAGCGGCCTCATTCGTTTTTTCACATACCAGCAGATATCCGTAGTTGTCGCGCAAAAGGGGTACTTGGTGAATTCGCATCGCCCGTGACCTGCTTTGTTAAGAATTTTCGTTCGACGTCGATTTTAGTCGCAGGCGTCGGTGAATTCAAACTCAATCCGCTCTCCCGATACGTGGGCTCGCACCCATGCTCATCCGAGCGGCAGAGTTTGTTGGCCGACCTTCGGAGCTAAGACCCATGTTAACTCGAGACGAAGTGCTGCAGCTAATCCTATACCTTGTGCTGGCCTCTGTGCTTTTGCTTGCAGGCCGAGTTCGTGCTGAAGCCACGGCAGCCGAAAACCACCCCTTTTCGGATCAACGCGTGGTTGCTACAAAGCCAAGTAAACTCAGTAGCGACATTATCGTCGATAGGAAACCGATCGGCCGTGGCGAGCGGCCGCAACAAGGAGAACGGGGATGATGCATAGCACTGGCATTAAGCCTATTGAAATTCTACTCGTTGAAGACAACATAGGTGACATAAGGCTTACCCAAGAGGCTCTTAAGGAAAGCAACCTCCTGGTTAATCTTCGAGTCGTCCGGGATGGTCTCGAGGCCATGGAGTTGCTGCGCCGCAACGGTGATCATAGTGACACCGCTAATCCCGATCTGATCCTGCTGGATCTCAACTTGCCACGTAAAGACGGCCGGGAAGTGCTGCAGGAAATCAAAAGCGACGCTGATCTCAAACGCATTCCGGTCGTTGTATTGACTACCTCAGAGGCCGAGTCTGACATCCTCGCGACTTACGGCTTTCACGCCAACTGCTACATCACGAAGCCCGTCGATATGGATCAATTCATCAAAATCGTAAAGATGCTTAACGAATTTTGGTTTACTATAGTCAAATTGCCGCCGCGCGAATACAACGGGTACGCGGCGAGCGGCTCAGACCGCGCCGGCTAAGCGCTTCGAATCCAGCCGTCAACGTTCAAGCTCCAGATCCTCATTTAGCTGCTTCTTCTATTACGCCCGAGGCGGTCCCGATGAGTTAAACCCGCTAAGCTGCGTCACGTATTTCATGGACGGCTCGCAGCGCATTTTAGATTTTCGGCTTCTTGACGGGGCAACGGTGTTGCAGGGATGTAGGGGAGGGTGACCGTAAACGTAGAACCTTTGCCCAGTTGGCTCTTCACGGAAACTTCACCGCCCAGGACGGTCGCGAACCGGTTGACTAAGTAGAGCCCGATTCCGACGCCGCCATGGAGCCTTGTCGACGTTGCATCCAGTTGGCAAAACTTCTCAAAGATTACGTCCAGCGAGTCCGCGGGGATGCCCACCCCGGTGTCGGACACCTCCAGGACCAGCCACATACTTTGATTGGCTTTCGACATGGATGCGCCGTTTACGACTCGAGCAGAGACGGTTATGGCGCCTACTTCGGTGAACTTAATGGCGTTATTGACGAGGTTCTCCAGGATGTGGCGGACCTTATCACGATCGAGACTGGCCACCGCGAGGTCGGCTGCCAGATTCCAGCGCAACTCTACATGATCTTTTGAAAACGAGATGGCATAATCGGATCTGAGATTCTCAAGAAATTCTTTGAGGTCAACGGCCTCCAGAGAGGCCGTTAGCTGCTCAGTCTCCATGCGCGTGGCGTGTAAAATCCCATTCACCAGAGTCAACTGATTCTTCGCCTGGGTCATCAGTCGGTCGAGAATGTCCGCTTGTTCCTTGTTGATTTCTCCGACAACCCCGGTGCGCATGATTTCGGCGCAGTTCATAACGATGTTGAGAGGCGTTCTGAGCTCATGTGACATGATGCTCAAGAACTCGTCCTTCACCTTATTCGAGCGTCGTAGGTCCTCCGCCAAGGCGACGGTACCTGCGTAAAGTTCGGCATTGTGAATAGCGACTGCTACCTGGGCGGCCAAGGCGCTCAAGAACTCTGATTCCTCGGCGCTGAACTCGCGTTCTTTTTTGTAAAAGAAGCACAGATACCCCCAAATGCGCTCCTTCAGCTGCAGCGGCAACGCCACTGCTTCGTCCCACGGGACAAACTCGTTGCTTTGGCTGTGGCGCCTCAGCGGCACGATCCTCTTCGGTTGCGTTGCAGCGATCAGCTCGCTCCAATTATAGGTCTGTAGGTCTTTTGCACAGAGCCGGTTGAGGATCAAGGATTCCAAGTCGCCACTATCGGGGTTGAGCTTCTGAACACAAGCGGCTGAGAACGGAAACAGCGAGCCGATCTTGCCGAGCAGCGCCGATAGAATTTCCTGGGTGTCGAGAGTCGAGGTTATAGCCTGATCGATATCTCTCAAGGCACGGGCGCGTTCCAGCAGTTCCTTCCGCTGGATCGCGTAACGAATAGCCCGGCAGATGAAATCGCCGTCATGAGAACCTTTTACTATATAATCCTGAGCGCCGGCGGCGAGCGCATTGAGCGCCAACTCCTCATCGTTGAGGCCGGTAAGCACCAAGACAGGGACGCTTGGCGCTACCTGGAGTAGACTCCTGAGCACGTCAAATCCCTGGCCGTCGGGGAGTGACAGATCGAGCAAGATCGCGTCGAAACGTTCTTGTCTCACCCACTCTAAGGCGCTGCTGACAAGCTCGGCACGGACCAGTTCAAAGGGAGTACCAGGAGTATCCCTGAGAACCTCCGCGAGCAAACGGGCGTCGCCCGGGTTATCCTCGATCAGCAGTACGCGTCCGGTTTTTTCTTTCATGACGGGATCTGTGCGGAGCTGGGCCAGAGAGGCTTATGCCGTGTCGAATGAGAAACCTGGTGATGGCTTGCCGGTTTTCTGACTATAGCCATTGATCCTGATTTTTTTGAAAGCTTCGATCGCGGAGGCCGGTGTTGCGGGTTGTTCTGTACCAGCCAACTCCATGGCAGATCTTCTAGGTAGCTCCCTATAGTTCATGTTCTCGATATTGGGCTGCTTAGCCTAAGCGGCTATCACGCAGCTGTGGGTCGGATGCAGTTCGCAACAAAAATCTTGACCACAGCCTGCGTCAAGTTCCTAAATCGACTAACTTCTTGCGCAGTTTAGCGGCTGGCCATCC
>DATACQ010000281.1:0-6762 GCA_036258955.1 Binatia bacterium | reverse complement strand
GTTGAACTCGTTTAATTTGCTCAGTACTTACAGCGACGCGTTAGCCGACCGAGCTCGCTTCAAAGCCGAAATAGTTGCCACCACTGCGGGCTCGCTTTCCTCCGCGAGCGGCGTGCCCGTCGAAGCCAAGCGGTCGATTAAGCAAATCGATTCAGCGGACGTGATAATTATTCCGTCGATCTTGGTCCAGGGAGGAGAGTGGCAACAGGGCCGATATCCGGAGATCGTCAAATGGCTGGCCGAGATGCATGCTGCGGGAGCCCAATTGTGTTCCGCGTGCTCGGGCGTACCGCTGCTCGCGGAAACCGGCCTGCTCGATGGCAAGGATGCGACGGTTCACTGGGTGTATGCGCCGACGTTTCGCCGCAATTTTCCGAATGTGCGGCTGCGGCTGGACAGGGCGCTGGTCGCCGCCGGAAAACATCAGGAGTTTCTCATGTCCGGCGCCTCCACTTCATGGCACGATCTCATTCTGTATCTGATTGCGCAGCATGCGGGGCCCACCGCGGCGCAAGCCGTTGCAAAATTTTTCGCGTTTCAATGGCACGCCGATGGCCTGTCGCCCTACGTGGTGTTCGAGCCGGTGACCGATCATGGCGACGCGGCAATACACAAAGCGCAAAGCTGGCTGAGCCGCAACTTCTCCGTCGCGAATCCGATCGAGCAAGCGGCCCGCATCTCGGGGCTTCCGGAACGCAGTTTTAAGCGGCGCTTCAAGAACGCTACGGGGTACGCGCCAATCGATTATGTTCAGCGGCTGCGTGTGGAAGAGGCGAAGCGGCGGCTCGAACGAACGCGAGCGCCCGTAGATGAGATCAGCTGGAACGTGGGCTACGAAGACCCGGCCTTTTTTCGCCGGCTATTTAAACGGATTACGGGCGTGACCGCCGGGGCGTATCGACGAAAGTTTCACATCCCCGAAGTCGAAGTCCTATAGAACAACTCTACCGAAGCACTTCCGATTGATTGGCGCAACGCAAACTTCGTATAAGAGACGCGAACGCGATTGGAGCACTTCGAAATGAAACATTTCGTAATTCGTCGTCGAATGGCCGGCCCTATGGTGCTGCTTCTCGCCGTGCTTGCGGTCATCGCCGATGGTGCAGCCTTTGCGAACCCGTATTTAGCGAAATCCGGCGACCCGCCGGTGAAAGTCCGTATTGGCGCGTGCGCGATCACCGGGGGCTTCATCCATCTCTACGCGGCCCTGGATAATCGCCTTTTCGAGAAGTACGGGCTCCAAGCAGAGCATATCGTTGTGCGCGGCGGCGCCGTGGCGGCGGCTGGGTTGGGGTCGGACGAAATCAATTTCCTTTATTGCAACGCGGACGCGAATATCGTCCGCATCGGAACCGGCGCCGACGCCAAGCTCGTCGCCTCACCGTTGATTGGCCTGCCGTACGTTGTCCTCGCGCGTAAAGATATAAAACGGCCCGAGGATCTCAAGGGCAAACGGATCGGCGTGACCCGTCCCGGAGATTTTCCCTACCGGCTCGCGAAGGAGTTCCTCAAGAAACACAACTTAAGCGAGAAGGAAGTAACACTTGCTACCGTCGGAGGCTCGCCGACCGAGCGCTACACCGCTCTCACGCAGGATATATTTCAAGCGACGTTGATCCAGCCGCCCCTTGACGCGCGCGGCAAGAAAGACGGCTTCAATGTGATCTACGACTTGAACGATCTGGGTCTGCCATTCATCTACAGCTCGCTTTTTACCAACACAAAGACCTGGAAGGAAAGACCTGCGGTGGTGCAGAAAGCAGTCGCGGCACTAGCCGAGTCGGTCCACTTCGTCGAGAAAAACCCGGAGCTGGCGATGGCTTCCGTGGGCAAGACATTGCGACTGAAGGACGCCGATACCTTGCGCGCGGCTTACGACGCCTACGCCAAAAACCTGATCAACCGGCGCATGATCATCCCGGAAGAGTTAGTCGCCGAAACGCTCGAAAACGCGCGGCGGGAGGGGACGGCGATCCGACGCAAACCGACCGAAGTATTCGACAACACCTTTGTCGAAAACCTGGAGAAATCCGGTTTCATGCAGGAACTCTGGGGCGGCCCGGTGCCGGAGAATCCGAAACGGCCCTGAAAATTGCGAGCGCAACGATCTAACATCGTGAATGTCGCTGCCGGCCGAAACGGTGTCAGAGCCGCGGTCCAACTGAGAGAATCTGTGAACCTTGAACTTTGGAATTGCCGCTTGCCGGCGAACACTTTGCACTGAGCCAAGCGATCGAACTGCTTGAGCAGCTTGAACCCACCGGTCCTGGTGGCGCATAAAGCTCTAGACAGCGGAGCCGAGTCCGGGTAAAGCTGACGGCGAGATTCTATGTTAACGGCAAAGGTAAAAACCGGCGTGATCGATGCGGACGCGCATGTAGTAGAGAACGAGCGCGTGTGGGATTATCTCGAAGCCGGCGAGGAAAAATATCGTCCTACTTTAGTGGCCGAGCCGGGGAATCCCGAGCGCCAGCATTGGGTTCTCGACGGCGAGGATCTCGGTCCCAAGTTTCCCTCACCCAACGAGAAAGAATCCGAAGAGCATGTCAAAAGATTCGGCCGGGAAGTGGGAACTCCGGTGCAAGCCCGGGAGCTTAGCGATGTGACCCAACGGCTGAGACACATGGACTCGTTGGGGATCGATGTGCAAGTGCTCTACAACTCCCTCTGGCTCCGGCCGCTCACGCGCCGCCCGGAAGTCGAGATCGCGCTCTGTTGGAGCTGGAACCGCTGGCTGGCGGATGTCTGGAAACTCGGGGAAAACCGTTTGCGCTGGACCTGTGTCGTTCCGGCGTTGACCCCGTCCGCAGCCGCACCGCAAATTCGCTTCGCCAAGGAACATGGCGCCGTCGGCGTCTGCGTGCGCCCCTTCGAGAGGGGTAGGCTGATGACGGATCCATTTTATTATCCAATCTATGACGAGGCCGAGCGGCTCGACATTCCGGTGACCGTGCACATCGCCAACGGCAACCCCGATCTATTCGACTTGCTGAACAACGAAGCCGGCGGCGGTTTCTCGACATTTCGAGTCCCGACAGTCACCGCATGCTACGCGCTGATCATGAGCGAGATACCGCGGGTGTTCCCGAAGCTGCGTTGGGGTTTCATCGAGACATCGAGCCAGTGGGTGCCCTGGGTCGTTCACGAAGCCGTGCGGCGCTCTTTGGGAGGCGAACACCCGGTCGCGCGGAACTGCTTCCGCGATTACAGGATCTATGTTTCAACGCAGACCGATGACGATTTCTCCTATGTCATCTCTTACACGGGCGAGGATAATCTCGTTATCGGTACCGACTACGGCCACGGCGATACCTCGAGCGAGCTCAACGCGATTTCCCGGTTCAAAGCTATGGAGGGACTCAGCCCGGAGGTCAAACGGAAAATTCTCTCCGATAATCCCAGACGATTCTACGGGATTTGAACCGGCATAGTTCGTCTAAACGCATTACGTCCTTGGAAGCGGCCGAAGAGCTTCCCAGAGCTGCTAGAGCCGCTCTCGCCTTTCGCCAACATTGTCCGCATCACCATTGGCGGTTGCTGCGCCTCACGCGTATTTGGTTTGACAGCTAGAGCGCATCAATGTAATGAGACAGCCACGAGCAACTCAATGAAAGCAATCGCGGAATCGTAAGACTGATTATGGCATCGGCTGCACCATTCGCCGGACATGCGGATCTCCCCGGCGTCCGCCTCTGGTATACGGATAGCGGCGGCACCGGCGTTCCGGTCGTGCTGCTCCATGCCAACACCGGCAACGCCGATGGCTGGCAGTACAATATTCCGGGATTCGTCGAAGCCGGATATCGCGCGATCGCATTCGATCGGCGCGGCTGGGGTCGCAGCACCGCCAATCCCGACACCGGCTCGCAGCCCGGCACCATTGCAGAAGATCTTCACGCGCTGATAGAGCACCTGAAGATCGATAAGTTCCATCTCGTGGGCGTCGCGGGCGGCGGCTTCGCCGCGTACGACTATGTTCTCTGGCATCCCGAGCGGCTCCGCAGCCTGGTGGTCGCCGCCAGCGGCGGAGCCATCGTGGACGAGGAATTGGCGAAGCTGCGCGAGAAAACCACGCTTCCGGATTTCAAGAATTGGCCGCCGGAGTTTCGCGAAATCAGCATGGGCTATATGGCGACCAATCCCGAGGGCCTGAAGCGCTGGCTCGAGATTCACAAGAACTCGCAACAGAAAGGCGCGCCGGCCCAACCGCAACGCGCGACAATCACGTTCGACAAGCTCGCGACGATCCGAGTGCCGACACTATTGATGCCTGGAGATCAGGACCTGCAGTGCCCGCCTTGGGTGATGCGCCGCCAGCTCGCCCGTATTCCCGGCGCCGAGTTCATCGTGCTTCCCGAAGCATCTCACTCCATCAACTGGGAGCAGCCCGAAGCCTTCAACCGCTATGTCCTCGAGTTTATCCGCAGACACTAAGCCCATCCATTGAATGGAAGCTGATTCCGACGAGAGGGACTGAAACACTAAAAATAAAAACCTGGTCCTGTATGGATTGATGGGTTTAAGGCCACCGAGAGCTTCGCACGGATTTGGAAAGGCCCCGCTCGTCAACTGCGGCATTTTCTTACTCTCCTCTGGAACGCGCGCGTTCCGGAGTTTAGAGTGAGATTGTGGAACCCGTAAAGCTCGAAGTGTTTTCGGACTACGTTTGACCGTTCTGCTGGCTGGCGGAGCCGGCCGTGCGGGAACTGGGGGAGACAGATCCGAATGTTGCTATCGTGTGGCGCGCCTTCGAGCTGCGTCCCGACCCCGTGCCGACCCTCGATCCGAACGGTGACTATTTACATCGGGTGTGGGGTAGCTCGGTCTACCCCCTCGCGGAACATTTGAACGTCGACATCAAGCTTCCACCCGTACAGCCACGCTCGCGCCGCGCGCATCAAGCCGCGCACTGGGCGCGTCGCCACGGCAAGTTCCGGGAATTTAACGATGCGCTCTTTCGCGCGTTCTTCCAACGCGGCGAGGACATCGGCAATGCCGATGTGCTTACTCGCCTAGCGTCAGATATGGCGCTCGACGGCGACGACTTGCGAGAGGCGCTCGATAACGATTTGCACCTCGAAAACGTACTCGCGGATGAGCGGGAGGCAAAGAAGCTGGCACTGAGCGCAGTGCCCGCGTTCGTCGCGAATCGGAGAATAGCATTGAGCGGCGTGCAATCTCTGGAAAATCTGCAAAAACTCGTCGAAGACGCACGCTCCTTATCGTAAAACGCTTCAGGACGAGCTAACCCGTTTCTTCGTGAAGCTCCAAACCGCCACAGTTTATTCGAAGTTCTCCTAGCGAGCAGGATGATTACTGCCCAAAATCCGGCTATCGGTTGAGCGAAATCCGTTCACGCTGTTTAATTGAGAACCCTAATTTGCCGTCCGTCCAGCCCTCACCGGATTCAAATCCTCAGGCGGGCCCGTCGAAGCGCAAAGCAACTCGAACCCTGTTCGTCCATTCCCGCCGGCCAATTTGACTTGCGCGTGGAAAAAGAAAGTGAATACGCCCTGGTGACCCGGCGAGTCAAACTGGGCGGCAATGTTGCGAAAATGGAAGTGCGCGAGGTCGAATCCGCGTTTACATAGAACTCCAAGAAGCCGGTCCGACTCGAACTCGTAGCCATTAGGCTGCCGCAATCCGCGGCACTCGTTGCCGGGTGGTGCCGCTGCTACCTGACGGTTATTACGTCCAAAGAAAAATTGACGCGACCGCTATCCGGTTACTCGTCCCTTTGACATTACGCGCTCTTTTAAAATCCCTCTGACCCGCATCTGGCTCCATGCGGAGATTACGCTCCCTAATCTCCGCATGTTGAGCGGAGATTGACCTTGCCTCTTGCGGAGATTAACGGCTATACTCTCCGCAAGAGGTGCGGAGAATGTATATCCATGAGCTAAAGGACTGGCCTCGGTTTCACTGGAACGCGGAGAAGCTTGCGGAGCCTCTCGCCTCCGTGCGTCACCGCCAAGGCCGGCTGATCGGGCGCATGGAAGCTCTGGGATTCAACCTCCAGCAGGAAGCTGTCCTACACACCCTCACCGCCGATGTTCTCAAAAGCAGCGAGATCGAAGGCGAGAAGCTTGACGCCGAGCAGGTCCGCTCGTCAATTGCCCGGCGCCTCGGGATGGACATCGGCGCACTCGAGGCCGCAGACCGGCATGTCGAGGGCGTTGTCGAGATGATGCTCGATGCGACACGCCATTACGACCGGCCCTTGACAAAACACCGGCTGTTCGACTGGCATGCATCGTTGTTTCCCACGGGACGCAGCGGCATGACGAAAATCCGGACCGGCGCATGGCGCAACGACAGCACAGGTCCGATGCAGGTCGTCTCGGGCCCTGCCGGCAAGAAGCGCGTGCATTTCGAAGCGCCGAAGGCGGGTCGGCTGCCGCGCGAGATGCAAGCTTTTCTCAAATGGTTCGAAAGCGGCGAAGCCATGGACCCTGTGCTCAAGGCCGGCCTGGCCCACCTCTGGTTCGTCACCATCCATCCCTTCGAGGACGGCAACGGCCGTATCGCGCGCGCCATCGCGGACATGGCCCTCGCTAGGTCGGAAAACAGCCCGCAGCGGTTCTACAGCATGTCCGCGCAAGTCCGGCAGGAACGGAACGCTTACTACGACATCCTCGAACGGACGCAGAAAGGAACGACGGATATCACGCCGTGGATGGACTGGTTCGTCGGCTGCCTCGGCCGCGCCATCGACGCGGCACAGACGACGCTGAGCGCCGTCCTAGCGAAGGCCCGTTTCTG
>DATACQ010000280.1:0-6281 GCA_036258955.1 Binatia bacterium | reverse complement strand
CCGTTTTCTTGAGGCTCTCGGACCCTATTCTCCCGCCGTATTCGTGATTTTCCAAACACTACAAGTAATCGCCGCCCCATTTCCCGGCGAGCTAACGGGGGTGGCCGGCGGCTATGTTTATGGCGAAAGGATCGGATTTCTCCTTTCCACCCTGGGACTCACGCTGGGCTCCTGGGTAGCTTTCGAATTGGCCAGCCTGTTGGGGCGCCCCTTTGTTGAACGCTTCGTTAGCGCAGACGTGCTTCATAAGTTCGATTTTTTGACCACCAACGCCGGCGCAGCTATATGTTTCGTACTTTTTCTTTTTCCGGGTTTCCCCAAAGATTACTTGTGCTACCTCCTGGGGCTCAGCCGCATGAGACTGAGAACCTTTCTAATGGTGTCCGTCATAGGACGGCTCCCCGGTACCTATTTGCTGACGATGCAAGGAGCGAGTATTCGCAATCAACAATATTTAGCGGCCGCGATTTTCGCCGTGACCGCGGCCGCTATCCTATTGATGGCGTATCTTTACCGCGGGCAGATCTACGACTGGATTAAACGGCGCCACGAGAGATAGAGCTGCTTGTGGCGCGCGTACGAGATGAGCAGAAGCGGTAGAAAGCAACTGAAGCTGCGCTCGATCGAAAGTCGGCCACCTGCGCGATCAGCGGTTAGTCACCAGCAGATATTCGTCGAACCTGGTGAGGATCTTCGGCGCGGCGCCCACGTTGGAGCTCATGCGGCGCAGGTTCTTCTCTTTCACGATTACCCGTAATGCCAGATCACTACGCTGCCACAGCTGCGCAAACTCACCAAATGAAAAAACCACCTGACCATGGCCCGCCACCGCATCTGGACGGCGCTGCCCTAGATAGTTGCTGCCCAAGATTTCCTCCCTTCCTTCCTTCTGCACGATCCACGAGGGTTTGTCGGCGGAGAGATAAAAAGGAATGGCAGGTAGGTAGGTATCATAGAACACGACGCGGTCTTCCGGAGCTATAAAAGGAGCCGCAACCCGCGCAAGCGATTTCGAGCCACGCTCGACAGAGACGGGCGTCGTCATTTGCGCCAGCGCGACGAAAAACAAGGCCAGCCCAGTAGCGGTGGAGAGATAAACCGCTTCCCATCCCTTCCACCGGTCCTTTTTATAACCGTTGACGCAAACTGCGAAGACCAGCGAGACTGCAGCCCCGCATAGCACGAGCAGCAAAAGATTTTCGGCGAGCGCAGATCTGATGTAGCGCACTGCCAGCCCCGGCCATACAGCCCCTGTTATCAGATAAATCATCACAGTCAGGGCCGATAACCAGGGAATTAGAAGGCTCCGCCAAGGCCTCGGAGCAACGCCGGTCAACCTTTCACTCAAGAAACGTCCGGTGATCAGCGCGAAGGCAGGCAGGACCGGCAAGATATACTGGGGCAGCTGCGATTGCGAAAACGAAAAAAACAGCACCGGCAGCACCGCCCAGAATCCTAGAAACTGGTTGATGCCCTCCCTGCGTCTGCGCCATGCCTCGTGCACGGCTTGTGGCAGCAAGCCAATCCAGGGGAAAAAACCCACCGCGGCAACCGCGATGAAATAGTACCATGGCTGACTGCGCTCAAACTCAGCGCTGGTGTAGCGCAGCAAGTGCTCCTCCAGAATAAAATAGTGCAGGTAACCCGGATTTCTCATCTCGCTCAGAACATACCAGGGTAACACGATAAGCAGATACAACAGCGCGCCGCTTCCTACCCGCAGTCGCCGCACGAGAGACCATCGGCGGGTCAGCAGCAAATAAGAGAAGATTACTATTCCCGGAAGCACCAGAGCGACGGCGCCTTTGATAAGCGTCCCTGCTCCCAAAGCCGCGTACATCAAAAAACAGTGAAACGACTGTTGGCGTGGCTTTTCGGCACCGGCCGAAAAGTAGAAAGAAAAAAGCGCCAGCGCCACAAAGAAGGTCAGGCTCATGTCGAAGATCACCACCCGCGCGAAAATGAAGAAGCCCACGCTGGTGACCAAAGTCAGACAACTCCACACGGCCTCTGGAATCCCCCAGTGGCGACGCGCAAACTGGTAGGTCAACAACAAACAACCGAGTGCCGCCAAGGCAGAGGGAAGACGCGCCGCCCATTCAGAGAAACCAAATAGCGTAAAAGAAAGCGCCACCGGCCAAAAGAATCCCATGGGCTTGTCGAGCGTGGGCAAGAAATTATGATGCGGCGTCACCCAATCGTTGAGCAGCAAAATTTCTCGCGCTTTTTCGGCATTGCGGCCTTCGTCGGGCTCGAAAAACGCGGCGCCGCCGAGATTAGCGAATAGAATTGCGAGACAAACCACGGCAAGAAAAACGGAAACGCTCCGCTCACCAATGCGCTGCTCCGCTGCTTGCCTCGTGCGCTTCGAGTTGATGTTCAGCTCCGGCGTCTGCTTTCGTTAAAACGGCTTGCGGCATCCTTACCCCAAGCAAGGCCATTTGCGCGTGGGCACAGGCGGCAAACGTCGGCCGGCCAAGTTTTCTGCGTGAACCCCTGCCGGCTTGTCTGCTCGATGCCAAATAATTTCCCGCTACTGCATAAGATCTGCACGGAGGGGCTTTGCACTTGAGTCTGCGGCATCATAGATTCTCTAGCAGGCTGCTAAAGAACAGGTGTGCTCGTGCGCGCAATCGCTTCGCTGCAACCATTTACTCTGGCTCTCGAGCAGCCGCGAAAGAGGTGCCCCCGCAAAAAACGGTGCACATGCCTGGTTATACACAGAAAACAATCGTTGTGCTAATTGCCGCCGGAGCCGGGCTCATGAGCGGTAAGTTCAGCGCAGCCCAGCAGCCGGTTGCCAGCTTTTATTACGACGATCAGGGCAAAGTTGTGCGCCAAGAGAGGGATACCAACGGCGACGGCAAAATGGATCGTTGGACCCATTACGATGCGCAAGGCCGCATGGAGCGCGCCGAGCACGATGTCAATTTGGACGGCAAAGCGGATGTTTTTCTTTATTATGAAGCAGGCAAACCGCGCCGGCAGGAAACCGCCAGCAAAAACGACGGCCGGATCGATACGTGGATTTATTTCAACGCCACCGGCGATGTCGAACGCAAGGGCCAAGACACCACTGGATCCGGCAAACCGACGGTGTGGGTGCATTATGAGAAAGGACAGCCGATCCGCGCCGAGGAAGAAGCTACCGTTGCCGGCAAAGCGAAGCGTGTGGTTCACTTTCGCGACGGCAAGATGAGCCGCAGCGAGGAAGACACCAATGGCGACGGCAAACCGGATAGTTTTTCCTATTTCGAAAACGGGCAGCTGGCGCGGAAAGAACTCGACCGCAAATTCACCGGGAAAATTGACCTGTGGGGATACTACCAGGACGGCAGGTTGCTGAGACAGGCGGAAGACGTGCGCGGGGCCGGTAAACCCAATCGCTTCGTTCATTTCAACGGCGAGGAAGTCGTCCGGCGCGAGGAGGACAGCTCTGGTCGAGGGCGCATCGACATCATCGAAAGTTATACTCAGGGCAGGATCAATAAAAGATTGCGCGACAGTAAAGGCAGTGGGAAATGGGACACCCTCTACTATTTTCAAGATAACGAGCTGGCTCGCGAAGAACGCGACACAGACGGCGACGGTTTTTTCGATCTGAGAATTATCTATGAGCGAGGTGCGATTGCCCGCCAGGAAGCCGACACCAATGGGGATCGCCGCACGGATGTCTGGGTCAAGTTTCAAGACGGTGAGAGGGTTGAGCAGCTCGAGGATCAAAAATTTGCCGGAAGGATCAACGCGCGCTACACCTTTAAAGGAGATCAATTACTTGGGCAAGAGCCGGTGGCGGACGCCGAGCCGCCGGCACTCTCACTGCCATTTATCGCCGTCTCGGAGGAGTTACGAACTATGGGAGCGCCGGCCGCTCCTGCAAACTATTAGCCGGATTGTTCACGAGTTTTCGTCCGGGGAGCAATGCAAATGCCTACCCGCATCTGTAGCGGCAGATCGCGACCTGCCCCTCCGATTGTTGAAAAATTGGAATCAATGGCCTCCATTGTTTTCCAGCGGATAAATAAATAGAATCCGGCACATGAAAACGCTCTGCAAGCATGTCTTGGCAGTCGCCGCGACGCTTGCGGTCGGCGCCGGCTGCGGCCAACCTCTGGTAGTGCAGCAAACGCCAGGAACGATTCCATCGGCGACATTTCCCAACAGCGCGGCGACAGCTACGCCCGACGCAAGCCCGCCGCAGCCTGCTGCTTTGCCAACGCGAGCGCAAGCAAACGATGCCTTCCGCTGGGCCTACGCTATGGATACCGCTAGCAAGGCAGCCCAACTTGGCGCGATTTTGGGCGGGCCGTTCGGCGGACCTGCCAGCATGGGGATGGGAGTTCTCGGATTGTTGTATGGCGCCGTCACGGCGGAGTCCAAAATCGCCGAGGAAGATGCCAGAGTACAAGGCGAGTATCAGAAAGAAACCACCAAGGACCAGCAGCTTGAGGCAGCCATAGAAAAGGAACTGGAGCGCCAGGTCGCTTTCGACAATCAAGTTGCCGGGATCGCTGGCGGTGGCGCCAGTATTACCGGTTCGCCGGGAGCGTCTAGCGGCTCGTCGGAGAACGGCAGCGGCATCGTGATCGCCGCTTTAACGAAGCCCGTCCCGATTGCGCCCGCCCCGGCGCCTTTCAAAAATGTTGAGATCAAGGATTTGAACACCGATGGCATCGCGGATCTCTGGATCTACTACAGCCCGCAGAATACGGGTGAGGTTTTGCGCCAGGAAGAGTCGAGCAAGATGGATGGGCGGGTGGATACGTGGAGCTACTTCAAAGACGGAAAGCTGGTGCGCCGCGATGTTGATAGTCAGGGAAACGGCCGCCCGAACGCGGTCTACTACTACGACGGCGTCAAGATCGTGCGCGAGGAGCGCGACGAATCCGGTCAGGGCAGGATGACATATCGCGCCGACTACCAGGATGGTCGCCTCAGCAAAGTCGAACGCGAGACGCGCGGAAACGGTAGACCTGATCTTTGGATCACCTACGACACCAGCAGCCAAGGCGATGTGATTATTAAAGAAGAACGGGATCTAAACGGGGATGGCCTTCCAGACCTGTCGTCCCATTACGATAAAGGCCGTTTGGTGCGCCGGGACCTTAACTCCATCGGCCTGGAGTTTTTTTCAAAAGGGGAAGAAGCGCCGGTTGGCGCCGATGAAAGTCGCCGTGTCGAGCTACCCGGTAGCTGAAGTGCAGTATCGCTTATGACTTCCAATTGGGACGACGGCAACGTTTTCGCGGTATTTCGCAGCCCATTTCTACTCCCCTCAATCGTGCTGCACATTTTCTTGATGGCGCTCGCCATGCATGCCAGCAGCCTGTCCCTGGCCAAACCCGCGCCGGAGGCGCCGATTACGGTCCAGCTCGAAGATTTCAAGGGTGTTGGAAGCGACACCAAAAGCATTGGCCCTGCCAAAGGGCCTGGCGGACCACGCGAGCTTCCCAAGCTGGGAACTCCCAACCCTCCCGCGCCACGAACCGGAAAGATTGATAGCGGCTCGGTGGAACCGCCGCTCCCGAGCCCAGCCGTTGAGACTCCTCCTCCGCCCCCTCAGCCGGCCGCTCTCCCGGGGCCCAAAGTCCTGGCTTCCAACACGCGCAGCGAGCATGTCAATGCCAACGAAACCGCGCCGGACTCTCTGGTGCGTCTTCCGACGAAGGCAGCGCCGACGCATCTGCCCGGGTCTGCAAGTAACGACACAGGCGTAACTCAGCACAACGACGCACTGACAAAGCCCGGTGAGGGCCCCGGTATCAAAGCCCTCAACGAAGGGGCGCAGATCCCCGGCGCGCTGAAGGGAAGCGGCAGTGGTACGGGCCCGCTCGGCGTGCCCGGCGGCAGTAGAGCCGGTTCCGGTTTGGCGGGCGGCGGCACCGGATGCGGCAGCGGTGGGGGCGGCAGCGACGGGGTTAAAGGCGCATCGAATCTTGACTTCAATCGCTATCTCGAACAGCTCGAACGGCGGGTGAAATCAGTCTGGAAGTATCCGGAAGAAGTTGCCGGAGTACAGGAAGTGGCCGTGCGATTTTCGCTCGATCGAGCCGGAAAATTGATCCAGGCGCAGGTATTAGATTCATCCGACACTCGGCTGAACACCAGCGCCATAGACGCCATGAAGCGCGCCTCGCCCTTTCCGCCGATTCCGGAAAGCTTAGCCAAAGAACTTGCCAATGAACCACTGATTGTACGCTTTAAGGTTTCCATCCGAGTGCGCGGTTAGCATTCCTGGTGGCCGTAACCTCTCAGTTCGTTGAAATAAATTATTTTTTGCG
>DATACQ010000279.1:0-5112 GCA_036258955.1 Binatia bacterium | reverse complement strand
GAATACAGAACTCGTCCGCGCGGACTCTGCAAACTCTCTCGCATCGCTAACCGAAGGCTCCATCGATGCGGCATTCTTTGTCGCCTCCCCGGCAGCGCCTTTGATTCGGGAGCTTCTTGGCAGTCGAGGAAACGAACTCCTCAGTTTTGAGCGGGCTCCCGCGTACGGCCGCTTATTTCCCTTTTTGACAGTCGTGACGCTTTATGAAGGCCTAATCAGCTTGGAACGGAATCTACCGTCCCGGGACACAGCGCTCATTGCTACATCAGCTAACTTGGCCGCGCGTAATGATCTCCACGCCAGCTTGATCCCAGCGCTTCTCGACACCGTAACCAAAGTTCACCAGGCCGGCGGCGTGTTGGAGGGAAAGCGGCAGTTCCCGTCCGTCGATTTCGTCGATCTGCCTGTGAATGAAGATGCCGCCCGATATATCACCAATGGCCCTTCCTTCTTGTTCCGATGGATGCCATACGGATGGGCCGTATTCCTCGATCGGGTGAAGATCTTGTTCTTGCCTTTTTTGGCGTTGATGATCCCGCTGTTCCGGATTGCGCCGCCGCTGTACACATGGCGAATTCGCTCGAAAATTTATCGCTGGTATGCGGCCGTTCGTGAGATTGATCTGAAGGCGCAGAATCAGGCAGGTTCCGGCGACGCTGAAGCGCTGTTGAGCCGCCTGGAAGAACTGGAGCGAGAAGTTTCTTCGGTCTCCGTTCCGTTATCCTATGCCGGAGAGCTTTATCATTTGCGCTTGCACATTGGCTTCTTGCAGGAAGAGATTGAGAGGCGCCTGCGGCAACGATCGCAACCAGCGCGCCAAGTTAACAGCGGCTGAGCCGCGCGCCCGCGCAACATTTAGCCGCCCTCGAGAGCTCACGGAAAAAATACCGACCAGCTCGCCTCACGAGAGATGATTCGACCAAGCTGATTCGATTTGAGTGTTCGCGTTCGGTAAATGCGACAATTCTTCGCTGTCCTGTTATGCTTGCAGAGACCCTGCAATAGCTCTGCAGTTTCGGCGCCGCGCGCGGCTTCGCCCGAATCGCTTCGCCGGCAGTTTCCTTAAGATAAGTCCCATTTACATGTGAGGCTGGAGCATTGAACTTGCAAAATCAGACGCGCTCGGGTGAGAGAGCTCGCAAGCTCACGCTGATCAATTCTGTGATCGGGATTGCCATAGCGGGAATTTCTACAAGGGTATTCATGATCTCAGTCCCAACGTTGGCGAGCGCGTTGGGAACGGACATGTTGGGAATTTCTTGGGCGCTGATTGTTTACCAGATGGCGGGAATAGGATTAGGAGTTGTTTGCGGCCGTCTCGGCGACATTTACGGCCATCCTAAGATGTACGGGTTCGGCATGGGCATTATGGCCATTGGGTCGCTTCTTTGCGGACTATCCCAGACTGTTCTGCAGTTGATTCTGTTTCGGTTCCTCCAAGGCGTCGGCGGGGCAATGATCCAATCCTCGGGCCGCACCTTGGCTTTCAAGGCGATGCCTGAGGGTTCCGAAGGGAAAGCCCAGGGGCTGATGGCCATGTCACACCAGTTTGGATTTTTCGTTGGCCCGCCTTTAGGCGGGCTCGTCATTGATCTGGTTCATTGGCGCGGGATTTTCTTCTTACTGTTGCTCCCGAGTTTGGTCGGGATGGGTATTTGTTACATGACTAGCCGCTCGGCTGCGGATGGCCCGAGCCGTCGCCAACCGATTGACTATCGCGGCGCGCTGCTGTTTCTCTTGCTAACGGTGCTCGTCACCGTTCTGCTCGATCAGAAGATTGCGGAGATGCTTCACTCCGGCACTCAATGGCTGATTGGCTTGGCTTTTGCCGGCGCTCTCTGGGGCTTTATTGTCCACGAGAAAAAGGTTCGCAGCCCGATGATCGACCTCTCTTTTTTCTCAGTGCCGGCATTCGGCTACGGCTCCTTTGGTCTGTTGATATGCTGCATCACGCAGGGTCTGACCACGTTTGTCACGCCTTTCTATCTTCAAGACGTGCTCAGTCTCTCACCGACGTTCATGGGCGTCATCTTTTTAGTTCCGTCGGTTCTCAGTATGGCTCTTTCGCCCATAAGCGGCGTTTTGACCGATCGTATCGGAGCGCGCTTTCTTTTGGTGACGGGGATTCTGATACTTATAGCTGCATTTTTGATCGGCGCTAATCTGGGCGCGGACTCTAGCTGGATTTGGCCAACTATTCTGCTCGGCTTTGTGGGGATCGGGTCCGCGTTCTTCAATACGCCCTCGCAAGCAGTCATGGTGAGCTCGCTGCCCAAAGAACATTGGGGCATCGCAATCGGCGTCATCAATGGGATTTTTGGGCTGGGCCATATGCTGGGGATCTCGCTTACCGGGATCTTTCTAACGGTAGCTTTCAGATATTATTCAGGCGTGCCAGGGATGACGCCCGACCCCGGAGACACACAGGTCTTTGTGGCGTCCATGAATGTGACTTACCTGTTTGCGCTGGCGATCAGTGTCATTCCGATCCTGACATCCTTGAAGATGAGGAAGTGAGCGGGCCAATGCTCGATGAGTCAGAAAGGATCGTTCGCATCGCCGGAACCGAAGCGTTGGCTCGTGATTGGGAGCTGGTTTTGTTGTCTCAGGGACTTTCACCGCAGCTGCGTGTTTTGCCCGACGGCGTTGCCTTAGCCGTGCCGCGCGCCGAAGTCGAGGCAGCGCTTGCGGGGCTGGCCGCGTACGACAAAGAAAACGCACCGGAAAAACAGCGCGCCACTCTTACCAGCACTCGGCTGGCGCCGGGAGCCGGAGCGCTGGCCGCTTCCTCGCTCTTTTTTCTCTTCGTACTAACGGATTCCTGGAATTCCGTCCCGTGGCTGGAGCGCGGGAGCGCCAACGCGGCGAAAATCTTAGTCGGGGAGCTCTGGCGTACCGTTACGGCTCTCACGCTTCATGGTGATATCGCTCATGCACTCGCCAATGCGTTCGCTGTGGCGGTATTTTTTAGCGCACTGGCCGGGCAACTCGGGGCAGGCCTCGCGGCCCTGCTCATCCTGGCGGCGGGCGGCTTCGGCAACCTTGCTAACGCGTACCTGCAGGGCCCGCCGCATAATGCGGTAGGCGCATCGACTGCGATTTTCGCCGCTGTCGGGATGCTCGGCGGCCTTGGCCTCGTGCGGCGGCGGCGCGCGAAAGAAAGCGGGCAGCGTTCGTGGATCATGATTGCTGCCTCACTTGCTCTTCTTGGAATGCTCGGCAGCAGTGGCGCTGGGGTCGATGTCTTAGCTCATTTTCTAGGGTTCTTCGCAGGCATCTTGCTAGGCACCGCAGTCGGATTATGCTTGCCCGTCCGCCCGGGCGTGACCGTGCAGTGGTTTTGCGGCAGCGCAACCCTTGCGGTGCTTGTCTGTTGTTGGTTTGTGGCTCTACAATGACCGGTGATAGTCGCGGAACTTACGAGATTGGAGGCCAGAGTTCATGCTTAGCATCGGAGGATGGTTCAACTTGCCTCAGAAGCCTGCAACCTTAAACTGCAGCATGCCCGCCAGGTAGCGCTGGGCATTGTTCCCGGAATAGTGATCAAGATGCCTGTTGTAGCTGAAAGTAAAAAGCAGGCGGTCGTCTCGGCCCAGAATTTTCCCGAGTTTCCAATCTAAAGCAGCCGATGTGCCATGAACACCCGCGCCGTTGAATTCGTTTCCGCTAAAGACGCGGCTAAATGAAGTGGAACCGGTCAAGCGAAAGGTACTCCGAGCAGGAGAGTAAGTAAACGCCAGCGCAGACGCTGGAGTCTGGGTCTTGACCCCGGTACTTTGATCCCACTCTTCCTTTAAGCTTAAATTGGGCTCCAGGAGGAACGAATCGCTTGCGCGATATGAGCCCGTAAGGGTTCTAATCAACACTGTGCTTTCTACTTTGGCGCCCGCGCCTTGCTCAACGAGTCCATAACTTGCAGAGAGGGAACCTCCCCATCCACCGCGCTTGATTTGGAGACTCGTGGCGGCCATGCGGGTAACTCGAAGATCCGCCGGGTCGGCCATGCGCTCCCAGGACTCGCCAATGGATCCGCGAAGTTTGAAAGCGCCCAAGCCATGTTCGCCCCAGATCACGGCATCGTCCCGCGACTGGTCCGCAGAGGTTCCTCCGATTGAAGCGAACCCTTGCTGGACAGATTTATAGTCGGCGCCGTAGCTCAAACCGTACCACCGATTTCGTACTCCCAAGCGAAACATAGCGGGTCTCACGTTACCATCCGAGGGGCTGAGCAGATTGTAAGCCATTTCACCTTCGGTGAGCAGATTCGTCCCGGCTACGGCCGACGTGGCGCGCAGATCGAAATATTGCTGTGCCGGGCCCGGCTCCAGATTGCCGGTTGCACCAATCGCCGGGTCCGCGTTCTCGCGATAAGACGCGCGGACGGTTACGACCTGCGGACCAAAGTTGACTCGGTAGGTGTTCGCGCTGACGTGTTGATTGCTTTGAAGGTTGTCCTGAAGCGCCGAGTTGGAGCTAAATTCATTGACGCCGGAACCATAGGAAAAACTAGCCGGCGTATGGAACACGGGAACAATTTCTCGTTCTTGGCTTGGAACCGAGCAGGAGAGGCAGCCCACTAGCATTAGTAGGAGGAAAAGATGACGCGGCATTAACCGACAATGGTAACATGCTGGCAGATTGAGGTGTACGATTTTTTACTTCACCGGAAGCGGTGTAGCGTTAGTACATTCTTGGATGAAGCACGCCGCTAGGCGACTCTCCGCTTTTAGGCCTTTGAGGTAACGTAGTTCCCAAGAAGTCGCGTCGGTTCTTCAGTTCATTTATCCAGAACAAACGTTTGTTCTCGGTACAATTGCCGCAAAATTTGTGGTTTGAGGTTTCTGGCCGGCACCATTCAAAAGTTGGGGACCACCGACCGACTGGGTGATCGGATGAGCAGGCTTCGCAGAGAGCGGGTCAAGGAGTACGACGTTCCGTAGCCGCTAGCGGAATGCGTTTCGCTCGGATGATTGCGGCGCTCGGCGAGCTCGCGGGCATCGCGAACGCACAGACATATCGGCCATCATCGGGGAGGCTTCCGCACGAAACTTCGCCTCAATGTTCCGGTGCTTGTCAACAGGAAACAAAACAGAGGCAAAGAACAACCAGCGC
>DATACQ010000278.1:0-2499 GCA_036258955.1 Binatia bacterium | reverse complement strand
TCCGTATGCTCCCTCTGCACATGTTTGTAAGCCGATACCCGGGCCTCTGTCCAACTAAATCCAATTTCGATAAAACCAATCGTGTCTCCCTGAATCCCGCGCTGATGCAGTGCGAGTCAAAACGGTAACGTTGCACGGTTGCTCTTGACGACCGCTGTGCACGGCAGCAATAGTCGTCCTCGATGGATCATCATTTCGCCAGTAAACCCAAGCTCGGAATCAGCGCCTGCCTGTTAGGCCAAACGGTACGCTACGACGGCGGCCATAAGCGGGACAATTTTCTTACCGATACGCTGGGCCGGTTTGTTGAATGGGTTCCGGTTTGCCCCGAGTTGGAGGTCGGAATGGGTGTGCCTCGGGAGCCAGTGCGGCTGCTCGGCAAGGCCGATGAGCCGAGCATGATCGCAGAACGGTCGGGAAAAGACTGGACCGCCGCAATGAAACGCTTCGGCACCGCGCGCGCGCGAGAACTGAAACGACTGAACCTTTCGGGGTATGTCTTCAAGAAGGATTCGCCGAGCTGCGGCATGGCGCGGGTAAAAGTCTACTCGCCGCGAGGCGGCGCCATTCGGACGGGTAGCGGTCTCTTTGCGCGAGTGTTGAAAGACGCGCTGCCGCTCATGCCCGCCGAAGAAGAGGGTAGGCTTAAGGATCCGGTTTTGCGCGAGAACTTTATTGAAAGAGTTTTTGCGTACCGGCGCTGGCAAGAGGTCGAAGCGGGACCGAAGTCCATCCGAGCGCTGGTCGAGTTCCACACCGCGCACAAATTTCAGCTGCTGGCCCATAGCGAGCTGCACTATCGTGCTCTTGGCCGCCTGGTGGCCAGAGGGAAAACGGCACCTTTGGGTCAAATTTACGAACGCTACGGCTGCGCATTTATGGAAGCTCTCAGCGTCGCCGCCGATGCGAAGAGACACGCCAACGCGCTGGAGCACATGATCGGGTATTTTTCCAAGGAGCTCTCAGAAGGCGAGCGGCAAGAGCTGGTAGAGGTGATCCGTGATTTCCGCCGGCACTTGACGCCGCTTATCGTGCCGGTCACCCTGATTCGCCACTACGTCAAAAAATATGCGGTCGAGTATCTGCAAACGCAGGTTTATCTTGATCCCAGCCCGAAGGAGCTCATGTTGCGCAATCACGTGTAGTTGGAACTGCGGCAGTGTTGCCCTACGAACTTTTAACCCACTCACCCTGTCGAGCCCATCGGGCTTTTATCAATGGAAGTGGTTCGGCATCAACACGCATAAGCGTGAATCTCCACATCGTAAATCGATCGTGAAGTCTTAGCTGCTGAGGAATATGATGGGTCCGTGGCGTCCGGAAAGATCGGCTTTCTTCGTTACCGCAACTGTTATGTGGTAATACGCATCGGGAAACTTGCGTTCGACTCTGCGCCAACGTGAAAGGCATTTTTTTCCACCCCTCTCTCCCCACCGAATCTACACACAGAGCGATACATCATTTTGGTTTGCCTGCAAATTGACATCGGTTCAGGTTATCAGATAGTTTCGAGCGATCGGTCTTGTTGTGAAGTCAGATTGGGTCATTGTTAATGCGTTCATTTTGATAAAGCTTCGTTGAGAAATTAGGAAATGCCTATACGTCGAGGAGAGGAGTTTCTCGAAAGCCTCAGGGATGGCCGCCGCGTCTGGCTACGAGGCGAATTGGTGGAAGATGTAACCGCACATCCCAGTTTGACAGGCTGTGCCCGAAGCGTTGCCGCGGTTTATGACCTTCAACACGTTCCGGCCTATCAGGACCTGCTGACAATGCCTTCCCCGGTTACGGGTCAGCCGGTAAGCCTGGCGTATCTTTTGCCCCATTCGATCGAAGATCTGACCCGCCAGCGGAAGATGTACGAGTTCCTGGTGCGCCGTAGTGGAGGCGTGGCCGCTCGCCTTCCCCAGCACCTGGCTACGGTTATTTTGGGGCTGCACGACTCTCGTGACATCTTGGGCAAAGAGAACCCGGCCTTCGCGAAAAACGTTACCCGCTATTTCGAGTATTGCCGCGAAAACGATTTGGCCATTGCCACGATTTTCAACGACCCGTTTCATCACCGAAGCCATCCAGAGTCCAAGCAAGAATACTTGAGGGTGGTGGAGAAGCGGCCCGATGGCATCGTGGTGAGAGGTGCCAAAGGAGTGGGAACGCAGGCACCCTACGCCAATGACATCCTATGCCTGACCCAGCCGCGACCGAACCTCCAGCCCGAGGAGGTGTTGTATTTCGCAGTGCCAGTGAACTCCCAAGGACTCCAGCTCATCTGCCGGGAGCCCCTGACGCCGCCGAACCCTGAGGACCATCCCTTGAGTCCCCACTGGGACGAAATGGATGCCATGGTGGTGTTCGACGACGTGTTTATACCCTGGGATCGGGTATTCTATCTGCGTCAATCCCATCCCGAAGACCCCAATTTGTATGCGCGGCTCTTCCAAGGCGCAATGGGTATCGGGCCCTGGTATGTTTTAGTGCGGCTGGCGGTCAAGGCGGAGGTGC
>DATACQ010000277.1:0-2081 GCA_036258955.1 Binatia bacterium | reverse complement strand
GATTTTTCGCTTCTTTGGTTGCGGCTTTGCCGCGCTAGGTTCTTTGTGGCAAATTTTTGTATTTTGTGCGCGTTGCCGTTCGGTTAACGTATAGTTCAACTCCGGAATGAGTTCTTCGGTAAATCTAAAAAACTCTACTTTCGCGCGAAAGAATGGATTATCATCGACAGCGCCATGAATGAAAGCCCGTTCATAAATCCTTTTCCCGCGATCACCTTCTCCGAGGTCATCGACATCCTCGTCGTCGCAACCCTGCTCTATACCGCCGTCGTGTGGGCGCAGCGCACCCGCGCGGCGCTGGTGGTCAGGGGCATACTGGTCTTCGGCGCGATTTACATCATCGCTCGCTACCTCGACCTGCAGATGACGGCTTGGATCTTTCAAGGCTTTTTTGCGATTTTTTTGATCATCATTGTGGTAATCTTCCAGGAAGAACTGCGACGAATCTTTGAGCAACTCGCCGTTTGGAGTCTGAATTTCAAAAAGACCCGGCCCTCGCGCGGCGAAGCTGGCGACGTGATAGCGCGCACTCTGGCAGATCTCGCCAGGAACAAGATCGGCGCACTGATCGTGCTGCGCGGCACGGACCCGTTGGAACGGCATATCACCGGAGGTATCCCGCTTGACGGCAAAGTGAGCGCCCCGTTGCTGTGGAGCATCTTTGATCCTCACTCCCCTGGACATGACGGCGCGGTTCTTGTGGAAAACGGTCAAATCACGCGGTTTGCGGCGCATCTGCCGCTGTCGAAGGATATTAGCCAAACCGCCCAGGTGGGCACGCGCCACAGCGCAGCCCTGGGTCTGGCCGAACTGTGTGACGCGCTCTGTCTAGTCGTGTCGGAGGAACGCGGCACGGTCTCCGTGGCCCGCGATGGCCGGCTTTATCCAAATCAAGATCTGCAGCAGATAACCAGAGCTATCGACTCGTTTTATGAGGCAAAGTTTCCAACCCGGGAAACCAAAGCGTACTCGCTGGAATTTTTCCGACAGAACTGGATCGCCAAGGCAGTGTCGCTCTCCCTCGCGTTCGGGTTCTGGTACATCTTGGTCCCGGGTTCAAAAACTATCCGGGTCAATTACAGAATTCCCGTGAGCGTTGAACACCTGCCTCCTGATCTGCAGATCCAGGAACTCCAGCCCGCCGAAGTGAACGCAACGTTCAACGGGCCCCGAAGAGCTTTTTATCTTCTGGACGCAGCGAAAATCAAAGTCACCCTGGATGGCGCGATGACGGAATTGGGGCGTCGCACCTTCAATATCTCCGAGCAGAATATTCGGTATCCGAAAGATCTTACCTTGGAAGAACTGAGCCCATCCTCCATACGGGTCCAGATCGAAAAAGTATCCCGTCCCGCCGACTCGAACAAAAGCTGAGACGCCAGTTCCGCCCCGGCCCATGCGCAGGTTACATCGTCCGGATGCATCCTGCGGCCTGGACGCCCGCGATCCATGCCGGCGTGACACAGACCGCCACGCCTAACTGCCACGCTTAAATCGCATCGCACATGACTACCGGCGAAGGTCCCCGTGAGTCTCGGTCTCGCGCGTCTAGGGTCTCGGGTTGATTCTTAAGACCAGAGACCCGCGACTAGACCCAAGACCCAATCTTGGTTTGGCCGTTTCGCTCTGGTATCCGCGAAAATTCACGTTATTCTGAAATTACCCCTACTCTTCTTGCACATGACTCAGAACGAACAACCGAAATTGGCGGCTCTGGCGCGCCTCTTCAATGTACAGACCGCGCACTACGATGGTCTGGGCCACAAGGTTGAGCCTCCGGCTGAGGCGATTTTGACCGTCCTTGGAACGCTCGGCGCCGCGGTCGACAGGATGTCGGATCTCAGCAACGCCGTTCGTGAGCGCCGCCAGTTTCTTTGGAACAGAGTTATCGATCCGGTGGTTACGGTCTGGGAGGGCAATTCGCCGCGGATCAAAGTGCGGCTGCCGAAAACGTCTGCGGATAGCGCTGTAAATTACGAGCTCGAACTGGAAGGCGGCGCGGTTCTTCGCGGAGGGTGTGTTGCCGATCCTCGATTCAGCCCGGTGGCACGAATGATCGAAGGCCGCGAGTACATCGTGCG
>DATACQ010000276.1:0-3756 GCA_036258955.1 Binatia bacterium | reverse complement strand
TGTGGGCTTTTACCGTGCTCTTCACGTTCATGGAAGCGATCTTCCCGGTGGGTTGGGCTACCGTCGGTGACTTTTTCGGCCGTAAATCCTTTGCGACGATTCGCGGCACGATGAGCTTTTTCTATCTCTGGGGTCCTGCCCTAGGTCCGGTCATCACGGGAGCGGTTTACGATCGCTACCAGAGTTACGGCCCGTTGATGTCCGCGTTTATCTCGCTCTCGCTCGTCTCGGGCGTGCTCTACATGAGTTTGAAAAGACCCGAAAAGCCAGTGAAGGCGGTTTCTTGAACAAGCTAGCAGAGCTCTTCAGCTGAACGCTTGATGCGGCGAGCTCGTTTATGCGCCTACTCCGTCAGGTAACCCGACCCATAAATCATCTCCTATTACGAAGCTCACGAGGAGGACAACCGTCATAAGTATACACAACCGAACGCTTCGTCGTTCGCGGTTCGTGCTGTCCTGATTCAGCGTAGTTCTCGCTGATTCCGCCCTCCTGCTACTCGTATCCTATGGCGCTCACGATCGGCGTTGATGCTGCTGATTTGGCTGGGCCGTAGCCGGCCGCCAAGCACAGCAAGACAGCGGCGAAAATCGAGAATAGCGCGACGTCATACGGATAGTAGAACTGAAACGTCCAACCCGTGAGTACTTTGGTGTTGTAGACGACGTGATGATACGCCATGATTGTGCCGGCAAATAGGCCGAGCAGACCACCCAACACTCCCATCCAAGCCGCTTCGAGGAGAACAACGCGGCGTATTTGTGATTGAGTTGCGCCAATAGCGCGCAGCACGCCGATTTCGCGCGTTCGATCGAGCACGGATGCGAGCAGGGTGTTGATAACGCTAAAGATGGCGACCACGATGGCAACGATTTCCACCGCGTAATTCACCACGAACGACTGCTCCATGATTTTCACCACCGCCTGGCGCAGTTCACGGTGAGTGCTGACAAACAGCTCGTAGCGGTCGCCGTAATCGCCTTTGATTCGCTGTATCACAGCGCGCTCGTCCGCGCCGGGATCCAACCAGATATCGAAGGCATCTACCAAGTCATCCCGCCAGAATCTCTTGTAGAGCGCCCGATCGATCAGCACGCTGCCGATATCCGACGAATAGTCGACGTACACGCCGATGATCTCAAATTTCTGGGCACCTGATGGGGTCGCAAGCTCGATGATATCGCCGGCGCGCTTGCCGAATTTGCTTTGAAAACTTTCGCTGATGACCACGCCCGCGCCCGCGCCCATCTCTCGCAATGTTCTTGCGCCGTCGCCTTGCACCATCGGCAATTGCCGCACCGCCGCCGACTCGGCCGCGGAAAAGGACTCAATCAAGATAGGCCTTCCCTGGTAGGTGGCGCGAACGAGACGATACAGATCGACAATCTGGACGCCTGGGATTGACACAAGTGCGTCTAGCGGCTCCTCTGAAAGCGGCACGTTTTTGGTGCCGGCGGTGCGCGCTCCGGAACTGACGATCAAATCAGCGGTGACCATTTGGTCCACCCACCCAAGCAGCGAACCACGCACGCTGTTGACAAAGGCGGCAATAGTGAAGATCGCCGCCAGGCTGATGATCATTGTCGCCACCGAGATTCCGGAGCGCAGCGGATTGCGTTGCAAATTATCGGATGCGAGCCGCACTTCGATCCAGCCAAATGAAAAAAAGCGGTTTAGGTAAAGCGCGGCTCGCCAGAACCAGCGTACGCCGTAGTGGATGAAGGCCGGACAGAGGAACGCGAGGGCCAGCAAAAACACCAGCATGCCGGCGATGCCGACACTAAACTGCTGTACAGAGCCAACAAAACCGCGAGCAATGAAGATAAAGATAGGCGCGAGCCCCAGGCAGACAAAACCCAGACGGGTTGCCCATGATCGCTTGCCGAGAAAACCTGGCCGCCAAAGCGCGCGCCGGGCGCTTTCCAGCGGGCTGAGCTGAACCGCCTCCCAAGCAGGGTGGAGGGCAGCTAAACAAGCAACCGCGACGCCGCTGGCAAGAGCCAGCGCCAAATCACGCCAACTTAACCCCGCGGCGGCAAGATCCATCGCGGAAAACAAGTTAGCCACCGTCTGTCCCACCGCTACGAGTGCGGCCTGCGCCAACAGCCAGCCCAGCAAAGTTCCCGTGATCGCGGCGCCCGTGGCGAGCAACAGCGCTTCAGCGAGAATCAGCCGCAGCAGCTGGCTGCGCCGCATCCCCAGGCAGCGCAACGTGCCGATCTCGCGCCTGCGTTGGATGACGGATACGGACATGGTGTTGTAAATGAGAAAGAACCCGACGAATAACGCGATCAAGCTCACAAAAAAAAGCCCGACCCGAAAGGAACTGAGCAACTGCTCGACCTGCTCGCCGCGCTTTTTGGGCCGTTCGACTTCTGCGGCACCGCCGAGATTATTTCTGAGCCGCGCCTGTACATTTTCGATGGAATAACCGTCCTCCACCGTAATGTCGATGATGTCGAGCCGCCCGGTTTTGCCTAAGGCCCGTTGTGCCACCGGGAGATCCATGAGCGCGAAACTGCCGCCAAATACTTTTGCCGCCCCTTGCTCTTTCAGCAAGCCACGTACGGTGTAAGTTTGTTTGCCGCGAGGCGTCAGTAAAGCCACTTGAGCGCCCACAGGCAAGTCGCCGCGCCGCGACAACGATTCGGTGATGGCGATGGAGTCCGGCGCCGCGATGAAATCCAGAGCTTGTTCAACGCCAAATTCCGCTCCGGCGAACTGATGATCGCGCACGGCGAAGTCGGTGAGGAGATCGACACCATAAATGTAGAGACGCTCTCCCGGAAGGCCGGCGATGGGCAGGAATGCTTCTACTGCAGCAGCGGCATCTTTGACCCCCTCAGTGTCGCGAATGCGGGGATACATAGATTCAGCAACGCCGGCATCGCCGTTCGCCACCTGGAGCACAGCTTTACCGGCGATCTGATCGATGGTTGATTGGAAAGAACCCGTGAGGGAACGATTCACCGAGGCGATAGCGACGATCACCGCGATGCCCAACGCCATGCCGAAAAAAGTCAGCCCAGACCTGACTCCATGCCGGCGCGCGTGCGGCCAGGAAATGGCTTGTAACAACCGCAACATCAGGAAGGCTCCCGGGCAATGCAGCCGTCCCGAAGCGTAATCACGCCGTCGGCATAACGGGCCGCCTCCTGGCTGTGCGTAACCATCGCCACCGTACAGCCGTCATCTCTGTTGATGCGCCGCAACAACTCAAGAATTGACTCGCCACTTTTTGAATCGAGGTTGCCGGTAGGCTCGTCGGCGAGCAAAATCGGGGGGCGATATGCCAGTGCCCGCGCAATAGCGACCCGTTGAATTTCACCGCCCGAGAGCTGCTCCGGCAAATGCTTGCGCCGGCCCTCGAGTCCCACCCGCTCTAGAATGCCGCGGACACGCTCTTCGGCCGCGGCCTTGCTAACGCCTCCGAGCACCAGCGGCAAGGCCACGTTTTCCGCCGCCGTAAGCGACGGAAGCAGATTAAAAAACTGAAATACGAAACCAATTTTGACGCGGCGAAACAACGTCAAGTGGTCGTCACTCATTTGCCCAATCAACCGGCCCTCCACGAGCAACTCGCCTTTCGTTGGCCGGTCCAAACCGCCGATCAGGTGCAGCAAAGTACTTTTGCCAGAACCACTCTCGCCCATAATAGCCGCAAAAGTGCCCTTCGGAATTTCTAAAGACACATCCCTGAGAGCGGTGATTTCAGTCGCGCCCAGGCGGTAGGTTTTGCAAACCCCGGTACAGCGG
>DATACQ010000275.1:0-10135 GCA_036258955.1 Binatia bacterium | reverse complement strand
TGCGGTAGGTCTCGGGCAAATCGACCGCAATGGTGCGGCCGCCATAGTTGAGAGTTTTTGCGTCGAGATCGATGGTGTACTCGGTGCGCGGTTCATCCTCGACGCTCTTCATCAGCTCCTCAATTTCCTGCGCACCCACGGTCACGGTTGGGACACCCATAATGGTGCAATTCCCGGCGAAGATCGCCGCAAAGGATTCTCCAACAATCGCTTTGAAGCCAAAACGGTAGAGCGCCTGGGGCGCATGCTCTCGCGATGAGCCGCAGCCGAAATTTTTGTTGACGAACAGAATCGACGCGCCGCGATACTCCGGATCATTGAACACGTGGTCTTTCGTTTTCCCCATCGCATCGAAGCGCTCGTCGAAGAACGGATATTCGCCCATGCGGGCGAAAGAGACTTCCTTTAAGTAGCGCGCCGGAATGATGCGGTCGGTATCGATATCGTTGCCCCTCATGGGCAACGCTGTGCCGGAAACTTTGGTAATTTTTACGATGCCGCTCATGATTCCTCTCATCGATACTCGCGCACGTCGACCACCTTGCCGTTGAGCGCGGCGGCCGCCACCATCGCCGGGCTCATCAGGAGAGTTCTTCCCGTGGGGCTGCCCTGGCGCCCTATGAAATTGCGGTTCGACGATGATGCGGAAATCTCCCGTCCGTTCAGTTTGTCCGGATTCATCGCTAGACACATGGAACAACCTGCTTCACGCCACTCGAAGCCGGCGGCCGTGAAAACCTCGTGCAGTCCTTCCGCCTCCGCGAGTTTCTTCACCTCGGCCGAACCCGGAACAACCAACGCCCGAATACCGTTTTTCACTTTCCGGCCCTTGGCGATCTCCGCCGCGGCGCGCAGGTCCGTAAGTCGCGAGTTCGTACACGAGCCGATGAAAGCGACGTCAATCGGCGTGCCGAGTATTGGCGCGCCCGGTTGCCAGCCCATATGTTCATACGCTTTTTTCGCTCCCTCTGGATCGGCATACTCTGCAGGTTTCGGCAGCTTCTCCGATATGCCGACTGCCTGGCCGGGGTTGATACCCCACGTGACCGTCGGTTCGATGTCCTTCGCTTCCATGACAACGATATCGTCGTATCGCGCGTCTGGGTCCGAGGCCACCGACTTCCAGTAATTCACCGCGCGATCATAGGCGGCTCCGCTCGGCACATAGCGCCGGCCATTCAAGTAGTCGAAAGTCTTCGCATCAGGATTGACGTAACCAACCAGGGCGCCGCCTTCGATGCTCATATTGCACACGGTCATGCGCTCTTCCATATTCATGGCATCTATGACCGCGCCGCCGTATTCGTACGCAAATCCCTTCCCGCCGGCGACGCCCAACCGGCGAATGATACTCAGAATCACGTCCTTGGCATAGACGCCCGTTCCCAATGCGCCGTTCACGCTGATACGCCGTACCTTGAGCTTGTCCATTGCCAGCGTTTGCGTCGCCAGAACGTCACGCACCTGACTGGTGCCGATGCCGAAAGCGAGCGTCCCAAAAGCGCCGTGGGTGCTGGTATGACTGTCACCGCAGGCGAGCGTCATGCCCGGTTGCGTCAAACCAAGCTGTGGTCCGATGACGTGGACGATACCCTGATTGGGACTATCGAGGCCAAAAAACTCCACCCCAAATTGTTGAACATTTTTCTCCAGCGCCCTGGTTAACTCTTCCGCTTCTCGATCGAGAAACGGCCGGCTGCGTACGTCCGTTGGCACGATATGATCCACGGTCGCGAAGGTGCGCTCGGGAAAGGCGACATCCATACCGCTCTCCCGCAACATATCGAAAGCGGGCGCGGTCGTAATTTCATGGATCAGATGAAGTCCGATGAATAACTGCGTCTGACCCGTAGGCAAAATCCCTACTGTATGGGATTCCCATATCTTGTCATAGAGCGTCCTGCCCGCCATGCTGAGATCTCCTTCCGTGGGATCATATCCACGCGTTCCGGCGACTTCAAGAGTGGTCGCGGAAGTCGAACTTTGTTTAAGAGTTCAAGGTTTCAAGCGTTCAAGATTGTTTCGATGGCATTCCTTTGAACTCTTGAACTTCGAACTTTGAATGGCGCCGCGAGGCGTGAGTATTGTTATTGCCGTCGCGCTTTGTTAGGTTACGCCCGCTGCTAAGGTCATGCTTTCTAAGGTCAACAGCGCAGCCCTTTACGGCATCGATGCATTGCGTGTCGATGTGGAGATCGATCTCGCCTCGGGCCTGCCGCAGCTTGCCACCGTCGGCTTGCCTGAAGGCGCCGTGCGCGAAAGCAAGGATCGCATTCGCGCCGCCGTGAAGAATTGCAGCTATACCTTTCCCGCCAAACGCATCACCATCAATCTCGCCCCTGCCGACATCAAGAAGGAAGGATCGGCTTACGACCTGCCGATGGCTGTAGGTATCCTCGCCGCAGACGGTTTGGTGGAAAAGCGGCTGCTGGAAGATTACCTGCTGATCGGTGAGCTATCACTCGATGGCTCGGTAAAATCAGTGCGCGGCGCCTTGCCCATCGCCATTGCGGCGCGTAAAGAAAAAATTCGGGGGATGATTTTGCCCGAGGCCAATGCCGCCGAAGCTGCCGTCGTTCGGGAGATCGAAGTTTTGGGGGTGCGCAATTTGCCTCAGGTGATTGAGTTCTTAAACAGCAACGCGCCGCTTCATCGCAGCACCGTCAACCTCGAAGAAATTTTCAACCAGCATTCTCGCTATTCCAGCGATTTCACGGATGTCAAAGGACAGCAACACGTAAAACGCGCGCTCGAGGTCGCCGCCGCAGGCGCTCACAACGTGCTGCTCGTGGGGCCACCCGGCTCGGGCAAGACCATGTTGGCTAAACGATTGCCGACGATCTTGCCGGATCTGACTCTCTCGGAAGCTCTGGAGACGACAAAGATCCACAGCGTCATGGGTTTGCTCAATGGCGCGCCGATCATTGCGACTCGGCCCTTCCGCGCTCCACACCATACGATTTCCGACGCCGGTCTCGTCGGCGGCGGTACCGTACCGAAACCGGGAGAGGTTTCCTTGGCGCACAATGGCGTCTTGTTTCTGGATGAATTGCCGGAGTTCAAGCGCAACGTTCTCGAGGTCATGCGGCAGCCTCTCGAAGACGGCAATATCACGGTCTCTCGTGCAATCGGCTCAATCAACTATCCCGCCAGCTTCATGCTGGTAGCCGCGATGAATCCCTGCCCGTGCGGCTTTTTCACCGATCCGCAAAAGGAATGCACCTGCACACCACTGCAGATCCAGCGCTATCGCTCCAAAGTCTCCGGCCCGCTGCTCGACCGCATCGACATTCAGGTCGAAGTGCCGACATTGCGTTACCAGGAGCTTGCCAGCAAAGACCCAGGCGAGCCGTCGGCCGAAATTCGTCAACGGGTCAACACAGCGCGCGCCATTCAGCTCAAGCGTTTCGATAAACGGCCGATTCACTCAAATTCTCAGATGGGCGCGCGCGATCTCAAGCGCCATTGCGCGGTCGCCGATGACGCGGAAAAGCTCCTGGAGCACGCTATCAATAAGCTTGGATTGAGCGCGCGAGCCTACAGCCGCGTGCTCAAGGTGAGCCGCACCATTGCCGATCTGGCTGGATCTGAAAACATCGAAGCTGCGCATATCGCTGAAGCGATTCAGTACCGTAGCCTCGACCGGCCCATGTGAGTTCTAAGCCTACGACTGAGCTTTCACTCCTTGAGCCGACTCTTCTTTGAGCCGGCTCTCTAGCTCGTTCGGGTACACCGATCCATGCTGGTTGAAATGGAAGGCAGATGCCTGGCTTCGTTTCATTCAGTATCTATCAGCCGCGGAGCGGATCACTGCCAAGAGCGCTCATGCGCCATTGTGTGATACAGTTGAACCGTTTTCTTACGGCTACTGAAGCGTCTTGGCGGGCACAAGTCACACAACGTCACCGAATGAGGGAGACTCGTTCCACACTGGCTTCATTTGTGACATCCGACGGCAAGGGGCTCCTGTTCGTTCGCGACGGCCGAGCACTGCCCATGATTGCCGCACGCTCGGTTGCGGTGATTTTGACGGCGCCGCCTTACTGGACACGCGGGCGCACGGGCGCTGCGCAATACGCGCGGCGGCTAGCGACTGAATTCGGTCGTGAGTGGCATCGTGTGCTCGCGCCGGATGGCGATCTTTGGCTGGTGATCGGCGACCGGCATGACGGTAAAGAGTGGATTGGCATCGATTGGCTGGTCACCGACTGGTTTCGCCGAACAGGCTGGTTTCTTCATGCAAAGGGGTTGTGGGCTGAGCATCCTTCAACCTCGCGATGGGACGAACGGGTAAATTATCTTCTACGGTTTAAAAAGCGCGGCAGCCGTAGTTTGCCGCCACATACGACGCTTTGCTGGCGCCTGCCCCTGCCGGCGGTGCCAACACGCAGCCTTTGGAATGGCATTCCGTACCCGGTGACTCGAAAGCTTCTTTCTCTCTCGTCTGTTGGAAGGGTTCTCGACCCATTCTTCGGGACCGGTACGGTAGGTGCTGTCGCCGCTCAGATGGGCCGATCTTGGATTGGCGTGGAGCGGGATTTGAACGAGGCACGATTGGCTGCGCGCCGCCTGCGCTTGAAAGACGCCAAACGCAGTTGAGCCGCGACGCGGGTTCCGCGGCTCGCACCGGCCGGCTCATCCCGACCCGTCGCGATGGCTTCGATCAACTGGCGAGGTCTCGGGATACTTCCAATCCGCTTTGTTGAAATGATCATTAAGGCGTCTCCTGAGGCGGGCTGATCAAGGCGGCGGCTCCTAAGCCCCGTATCCTGCCATACAGCGTCTTGTATTCAGCCGGATTCCGCAGTTGAACCTAGCTACCGCGAGCGAGGGGCGAGCCTGGAGGTGCGAAGACTCCCAAGCATGCAGTTGCAAAGTCATATTAGCCTTTTTCGCTGCCGATGGTTCATAAACTTTTGAGGAGCGCACCCACACGCTGATCGACGTTCCGTCGGAGGCAGGTCTATCGGCTTCGCTACATCAGATTTGCTCCTCGGCACTACATTAGGCCAACTGCGGAATCCGGGTTCAAGATCATAATCAACTTGGCCTCCTGTTCCGCAATTGGGTGCCCGGACCACTCGTAATGTTAAAATTATTGGCTTTAACTCCAAAATAAGAGATAGTTGTTGGGATGCTTTGCGAACCAAGTCCCGCCGGCAGATTCAACTCTCAACCCGGGTCAAGCCCGGGAGTCGGCCTTATTCTTAGCTGATAGTCTTAATCGAATGGACGTCATCACCGGGGAACGCTTGGCAGCACCGGCAGAAGCGCGCGTGAGCACGCACCGGCGCACGTTTCCGGCGATTGTAGCCCTCGCGGCGATTTATGTGTGCGCCGGCAAAATTGGGCTCTCTTGGGCCTATCTGCACACTAGTGCCTCCGCAGTGTGGCCGGCGAGCGGTATCGGGATCGCCGCCTTGCTGCTCTGGGGCTACCGCCTTTGGCCGGGAATTTTCGTCGGCGCCTTTGTCGTAAACTTTACAACCCCTGTCTCCCTCGCGGCCACGCTGGCAATCGCCTCGGGTAATACCATGGAATCTCTTGTCGGTGCTTGGTTGATCAGCCGCTACGCCAACGGCTCGAGGGTCTTCGAACGAGCCAGAGACATTTTTAAGTTTGTTTTGCTTGCTGCTGTTTTGAGCACCGCCATTAGCGCGACCATAGGTGTGAGCAGCTTGATGTTATTTGGTTTCGCGACTTGGCCACAATATGCACCCGTTTGGCTCACCTGGTGGCTGGGAGACATGGCAGGGGTTTTATTGGTAGCTCCGGTAATCGTCATTTGGCTGACACAGCCGCGCCCGGTCTTGGATACCGGGCGCATAGCAGAAGCCGCGGCTTTACTGCTCTCGTTGCTAGGGCTCGGCTACCTGGTGTTCTTTAGGAGCAGTGACGTTAGTCTTGAATTCATTGCCATTCTGCCGCTGTTGTGGGCCGCTTTCCGATTTGGCCAACGCGGAACGGTCATCGCCGCGATCATCATGTCGGCGATTGCCATAACGGGTACGCTTCGAGGTCTTGGGCCTTTTGCCGCGCAAGACATCAATGCATCCCTCCTTCAGCTGCAGGGCTTCATGGCCACTCTGGCGTTGGCAACTCTGGTGCTGGCCGCCGTGACCACAGAGAGCATACGTGCCGAACGGCGTCTGCAGGTGCAAGATGCTGTCGCCCGAATTATGGCTGAATCTCCCGATCTAAGCGTAGCTGGACCAAAAGTTCTGCAAGTGCTTTGCGAAAGAGCCGGCTGGAGTACAGGCACTCTGTGGGAAGTGGATCGGGATGCGGGAAAACTTGTTTGCGTTGAGGTATGGCACTTACCCGGCATCAACGTCGCGCAATTTGAGGCCGTCACACGAGAGCGGTCATTTGCTCCCGGTGTTGGCTTACCAGGCCGGGTATGGAGCAGTGGCGAAGCGGCGTGGATTTCGGACGTGACCAAGGACACAAATTTTCCGCGCGCGCCAATCGCCATTAGAGAAGGCCTACACGCCGCCTTCGGTTTTCCGATCAAACTGGGCAATCAGGTTTTGGGAGTCGTTGAATGCTTCAGTCATGAGGTACGCGTACCCGATGAAGATTTTCTGCAAACGGTAAGCGATATCGGCCGACAGCTCGGACCCTTTTTCGAACGCAAGCGCGCGGAAGATGCGCTGCTGCAAAACGAAAAGGAACTGAGCGATTTCTTCGATACCGCTTCGCTCCCGCTGCACTGGGTCGGCCCTGACGGCACAATTCTTCGCGTCAATCATGCCGAACTAAAGATGCTGGGTTATACGCGGCAGGAGTATCTAGGCCGCAACATCGCTGACTTCCACGCCGACAGCGAAGTCATTCGCAACATTCTAAAGCGCCTCGCGGCAGGAGAAGTCCTCCGGGAGTATCCTGCGCGGTTGCGCTGCAAAGATGGCTCCGTCCGTGATGTGCTTATTGACTCCAGCGTTTACTGGAAAAGCGGTAAGTTCGTCCACACCCGGTGCTTTACTCGCGACATCACCCATGCCAAGCGCGCTGAAGAGGCGCGAGCGATGCTTGCGGCCATCGTTGAGTCATCCGCCGACGCCATCATCAGCAAAGATTTGAACGGAATCATCACGAGCTGGAACACGGGCGCCGAACGGCTCTTCGGCTACACGGCCGAAGATATGATCGCGCAATCCATTTTGAAAATCATTCCTCCCGAGCGTCATGAGGAAGAAGCTAATATTCTCCGTCTGCTGCGCCGCGGCGAGCGGATCGAACACTTTGAAACCGTGCGCCTTACACGCGACGGCCGGCGCATTGACATCTCGCTCACCGTATCTCCCATGAGAAATTCCGAGGGAAAGATCATCGGCGCTTCAAAGATCGCCCGGGATATCAGCAACCGAAAAAGAACGGAAGAACTGCTGAATCGCGCGAGGAGCGAGCTCCTCAAGGCCAATGAAGAACTTGAAAAAAGGGTGGAGCAACGCACCGCCGATCTGCAGCAGGCCCATGCAGCTTTGCTCAAGAACATCGACGAGCAGAAGAAGTTGGAAGAGCAGCTTCGTCAAGCTCAAAAGATGGAAAGCATCGGAACTTTGGCGGGCGGTATCGCCCACGATTTCAACAACGTTCTTAACATTATCCGGGCGTATGCGACGCTGGTAAGCCGTAGGTGCCCGGCGGATCAGCAAATTGTCGAGAGCATGCAGGTCATTAATGAAGAAATCGACCGAGCCGCTGCGGTCGTGCGCCAGCTCCTTACTTTGGCGCGCAAAACTGAAACGGTCTTGGCGCGCACTGATGCCAACCAGGTGGTTGTTTCGGTTAGCGAGCTGATCAAGAAAACCTTCCCCAAAACCATCGAGATTAACCTTGATCTGAATCTTACACTGCCGCCCGTGCTGGCGGATTCGAATCAATTAGGTCAAGCGCTGCTCAATATCTGCGTTAATGCCCGCGATGCGATGCCCGCGGGGGGTACTCTCACGTTTACAAGCGAAACAGTCGAAGGCGACGAACTGCAACAGCGCCATCCGGACGCCAAAGCAGAGCCTTATGTATGCATCGGGATAAGCGACACCGGCGCGGGGATGGACGAGAGCGTTCGCGCCAGGATCTTTGAGCCGTTCTTCACGACTAAAGCATTTGGCGAGGGCACCGGACTCGGATTAGCGATGGTCTATGGTCTTATAAAAAACCACAACGGCTTTGTTGACGTGGAAAGCGAGCTCGGCCGTGGCACGACTTTTCGGCTTTATATGCCGGCGTCAGCATCGACCGAGCAGCCACTAGGCAACCCGACGGTAAAGAAAGAAGCACCGGCGCAGCAACGAAGCTTCCAACGAGGCACAGTTCTGGTCGTCGAGGACGAACAACCGATGATCCGGCTGCTAAGCAATGTGTTGCAGAAAGCCGGCTACAGGACGCTCATAGCTATGGACGGCGAAGAAGCCATGGGTCTGTTTCAGCGCCACAGAGACAAGATTGATCTCGTCCTGCTCGATCTCAATTTGCCCAAAGCGGATGGAGCCGAGGTCATCCGCGCGCTCAAGATGCAAAAACCGGAGGTCTACATCATAGTGGCGAGCGGGTATCTGGAACCGGAAATGAAAGAACAGCTGTTGCAAACAGGAGTGAAGGATTACATTCACAAGCCTTACTCGATCGACCAGGTATTACAGAAGCTTGATTCGGTATTCCAAAACTCGTGAGCTCACGGTCATCACTCGAGAACCGGCCCAGCGAAATACGTCACGTGAGGTTTTGGCAAAGCCCAGATAGAGGTCGAGGTTCAATCAAGCCGGGCTCCGCAGTCGAACCTAGTTACCGCGAGAGCGAGGGGCGAGCCTGCAGTAGCGAAGACACCCAAGCATGCAGTTTCGAAGTCATTTTCGCCCTTTTGCTGTAAATGGTGTGATAGAGTTTTGGCAGGGCACAAGCACCGCTGGTCGACGTCCGGTCAGAGGCAGAATCTATTGGCTTCGCTGCGAAAGGTTTGCTCCTCGCCTTCGCATCACAGCCAACTTCGGAATCCGGGATCAATCCGCTTCAGCGTGAGCGGACGAAAGACTGCGCGCATGTCGGAGATTTTCAGTTTTCGGTCCACATAAGCGTGTAAACAAGCGCGCCGTCAAGACTCCCTTTGCTCCTTACCCGCGACCCTAAAGATCGTAGACCGGTGTATAGAGCGCAACACGCTTACCCATCGCGATGGCCCCCACAACGTCGGCACGGCTGATGATTCCCACCAGCTCATCTCCGCGAAAAACAGGCAATCGATTTATTTTGTGGGTCATCATGAGCTTTGCGACCTCCTCAACCGGTGTATCCTCGCTCACCCGAATCACCTTCTTGCTCATGATACTTCTGACCACCTTGCCTTTCTTGGCGAGGATATCAGCCTCGGAGACCACGCCGATGATTCTGCCGTTCCTGCTCGCCACCGGCGCGCCGCTGATTTGATTCTTGATCAAGACTGACGCGAGGTTCTTAACGCTCATTGTCGGCTTGGCTGTGATCACGTCGCGGGTCATCAAATCTTTTGCCACCATTGAGCATTCCTCCTGCACTCCGGTTGTAATGAAGAAGCAGTTATCTTCTATACGGTACTTCGCCCGCGCGCAAGACGTCAGGATAATGGTTGGGCTATTAACTAGCTAGTTCTCACTGAAAAGTCCAAGAATGCTTCGAGGGGTGCTCAGCATGAACGGGAAATTTTGTATTGATTCTGCCTTTTATTCCGTTCGTCCTAAGCTTTGTCGAACAGCGAACAGGCTAGATTCGCCGTCCTCTTCATGGTGCTGCACCATGTGCCCCACAGCCAGTCAGCCCCAGGATGAGGTACCAACCAAGAGGCTCGCTTCGGATGCAATCGCGTGAATCATCCGGTTAATTTACCGGTCAGCTATGCATGAGCTTCGGCCCAATTGGATCCTGTGTGGATGTCGACCGCCAAACCACAGCGCAGCTCGGCCGCCTGAATCATGGCTTTTTCGATGACACTGCGCGCGCGCTCCAGCTTGCCCTGGGGTACCTCGAAGACCAGCTCATCGTGGACCGTTAGAAGCATCGTTGCGACGGGTTCTTTCCGCAAGTCGGCGTCTACCTGAACCATGGCCTTCTTCATGATATCCGCCGCGCTCCCTTGGATGGGAGCATTGAGCGCCAT
>DATACQ010000274.1:0-7145 GCA_036258955.1 Binatia bacterium | reverse complement strand
ATTTTGGTCTTAGAGTTTCGAGTCTAGGGTCCTAAGCTCGACCCGAGACTCACTTTCATGTGCGATCTTTCCGAGGATTCACCGACAAACACCCTAAATGATTTGTTTATAATCGACGAAGATCCGAATTGACGCGGGCAGCGCGGTCGAGGCTATGATGGATGTCAACGATGTAGTTCACACGGGTCCGGGCACACTCGCGGGTCGTTACTTGCGCATGTTCTGGCAGCCTGTTTGTTGCTCTTATGAGCTCACCGCCGGGCGAGCCCTGCCGGTGAGAATCCTCGGTGAAGATTTTACCGTCTATCGTGGCGCTAGCGGCACTCCATATATGGTGGGGCCGCGCTGCGCGCATCGCGGCACGCAGCTATCGGTCGGTTCGGTCGAAGGTGAGTGTATCCGCTGCTTTTATCACGGCTGGAAGTACGACGGCGCGGGACAATGTACGGAACAGCCGGCGGAAGGACAATCCTTCGCGCACTCGGTGCGCATTCCCAGCTATCCGGTGCGGGAATACATCGGGCTTGTTTTCGCTTATGTGGGAGCAGGCGAGCCGGCGCCGTTGCCGCAGTACCCAAGATTCGAGAGATCTGATATCTCGCTCGACGTCGCCGGCTTGCGGCGCATTTGTAATTACTTCAATAACATCGACAACTCACTTGACAATGCGCACGTGCGTTTCGTGCACCAACGCCACCGCGACAGCGTGCAAGATCATATTGTGATCGGCGACCCGGTCATCTCCGTGGAAGAGTCCGGTTGGGGCATCAGGCGGTATGTCAGATATCCCGACGGCAAAGACCTCACTTTCTTTTTTGGCATGCCCAATATCAACTTCATAAATGGCCAGGTGGTGGATCCCATTATCAAGCGCGCCGATGTTATCGTGTTCAAAGTCCCGGTGGACGATGAAAGCCACATTCACTTCGAAGTGCGCGCGATTCCGCTCACGGGCGACAAGGGGAAGGCCTGGATCGAGGAGCGGCGCACGCTGCGCGCGCAGGCTGAACGAGATCGACCGGAGTTAGTGCGTGCCATTCTGGCCGGAAAACTCCACCTGGATGAGGTAGACTCAAATCGAATCGATTACGTGATGCTTGAGGACGAAATCGCTCAAACCGGCCAAGGGACCATCGCCGATCGCAGCAGCGAACACCTTGGCCGCAGCGACCGCGGGGTGTTTCTTCTGCGTAAGATTTGGGAACGAGAGCTGCGCAACCTGGCGGAGGGTAGGCCGACTAAGCAGTGGGTCTATCGGCCGGACATGGTGCCGACGTACCCGAAAGGGTAAAGTTTCGAGTTTCTGGTTTAGGGTTTCGAGTCTTTTAAGCGCTGCAGTAACCCCTCACCTCAGTCCTCTCTTCCGACGGAGTCTGGAGCGAAAGTGAGTCAGTACTAACGGTGGATGAATGTTGCGCCCCCTCGCGCCGCACCGGGCAAGCGTGAGCACAAGCAGTCGCAATGGCAGTTCCGCTCAGCCCGGATTCCGCAGTTGAGCCTAGTACCGCAAGAGCGAGGGGCGAGCCTGAAGGTGCGAAGACACCCAAGCACGCAGTCTCAAAGTCATTTTCGCCCTTCTTGCCATCTATTATAAAGTTGAGGAGCGCACACGCACTACTGATCGACGTCCCATCAGAGGCAGAGTCTATTGGCTTCGCTACGGAAGGTTTGCTCCTCGCCGTTTCATCAGACGCAACTGCGGGATCCGGGTTCAGTCCTCCGGCGGGCCGCCGGATTTCGCCAAGTCTTCGACCTTGATTTTGTCAATGTTCATCTTTTCCACAGCGCGGGTCATGCGTTCGAGCACTTCGTCATAGCTGAGCGCGGCCGCATCTTTGGGCCGGAAGCGCAGAGGGTTGATGCGCGCGACCACAAAGCTTTTTAGATAAGGGCTGGTGAGGCCTTTGGCTTTCAAGGCTTCGACTCGTTCGACCACGGCTTTGTCAAGATCGATCAGACCCCGCGCGCGCTCCCGACGCAGAGCAAGGGCGGCTTTAAGCGGCTTCTTAATGAATTCATCCGAGCGCCTCAGTATCGGATGATACGCGCCGCCGCTGAACCGGCCGTTTTCGAGATAACAAAGCCCGAGAGTGATCAGCGCGGCTTCTTCGAATTCCAGCGCGTAAGCTTCCTCAGTAGCATCATCGAAAGTCGCCAGCTCCTCGTACATCCTGATGACCTCCAACGCGCGCTCGCGCAAGTTGTGCGCCTTCTCGGTATTCAAGGCGAGGATTTGGTACGCAGTGGCTGCTTCAGGAACGACAAGGCCGATGATGCTTCTCGCCCCAAGCGTCCTCATGGCCGAGAGACGGTGATTGCCGTTGGGAGTCCAGTACCGGGTTTGGCTAATGTTGCTTTCTTTCCGCACAACGATAATCGGATCGAGAAAACAGCGGAGCTTGGCGATGACCGTTTCAAGTTTGCGCGCGTGAGCGTCGGATAAATTGCGCTGGTACGGGGTCGGTTCGACTCGATCAATGGGGAGCGCTGCTAAAACGAGCCATCGGCCGCAGAAGGGCTCACGGTAGGAGGCGAGTACTTTGCCGCCGTCTTGTTCTATGGCCTCACGCAGTGAGCTCACCTCGCCGGGAATCGGTCCGTCCAGTACCGCCCTGGCCTCGAGCGCGGTGGATTTCCCCGCAAGCTTGCGGCGCTTTTTCGGAGCACCCGTGGGCTTCCTTCGCTTTTCAGCCATGCTTCATTTGTGTGTAAGCGGGCGCACACCCTCCGGTGAACGAGGTTCGCTTTGTTGGCGTAGATCGAGCCCGCTGAAACGTGGTGCGATCGGAATGACCCAGAGCCCCAAGCCCGCGACGAACACGCCGCCGACAGCAACCGCCGTTGGCGCACCTGCGAATTCGGCTATGGTGCCGGCGATCATACCCCCTACCGGCATTAAGTCCCAGGTCAAACCATGGACGCCCATGACTCTACCCCGCAACTGCTCGGGCAGGTTGAGCTGGAGCACGGTGTTGATCGCAGTAATATAGAACTGGCTAACCATTCCGAGTACAAACGCCAATGCTAACGAAAGCGAGTATAGGGTCGAGAACGCAAACATCAGCAGTAGGGCGCCAAAGAGAGTGGCGCCGCGCGCCGCTTGCAACGGTAGCCGCCGGGGGTCCGAGAACGCTGCCACCGAAAGGGTGCCGATGAGAGCACCGGCACCACCCGCGGTTTGCAAGAACCCGAAGCCCTGAGAACCGACATTAAGAATGTCGCGCGCGAAGACCGGCATCAAGATCAAATAGGACATGCCAAAAACACTGTTGAAAAACGTCATCCCCATCAGCGTGTAATAGAGTTCGTTTTTCCAAATGAAATTGACGCCCTCAAGCATGTTCTTGAGTAAGCCCCTGCCGCTTGCCGTGATAGCGGGTTGCACCGTGCGGATCGCCAGCCAGAGCGTAACAGCGGTGGACGAACCGAGAGAACACGCGAGAAATGTCGGACCGACCCCGAAAAGGTAAATCAAGACACCGGCGGCAGCCGGTCCAAGCAACCGGCATAGCTGCCAAATCGTGCCACCAATCGCGACTGCGTTAGGAATGTCTTCCCTGGGCACCATTTGCGGCAACAAGGCCATACGGCTCGGCCGGTCGAAAGCGCGAATGCTACCGGAGACAAAAGCAAGGACCATGACATGCCAGAGTGCGACGAGACCGGTGAGCACCAGGGCTGCAACGGTCAGAAAAATGAGAGCGGCGCCTATTTGTGAAGCGATCATGATGCGCCGGCGGTCGGCGCGATCTGCAATGGCGCCGCCGACCAAGGTCAAAGTGATGGTCGGAATCGCATGAGCAAGGCCGGTTAAGCCAAGAGCCAGAGGGGAGTTTGTAAGCTCTAGTACCAGCCACCCTTGAGCGACGTGTTCCATATTTTGGGCCAGCACAGAAAACAACTGACCGAACCAGTAAAGGCGGTAATTGCGGTGCCGTAGCGCGCTGAGCGCTTCCAGGATACGTTTTCCGCCGCCGCTGCGGCTTGCGTTTGCTTCTGACATCTTAGTTGGAATCCGACGGTTGCGTCATTGTTCATGAAACTCAATGCACTGTCAAAGAGGACGTCGAGACTTTTCGCATGGCGAATGCTACCCTTGCTAGTGATTCGCCATCTAAATAGCGTGGCATGGGTCGAGTCTAAAGTCTCGGGTTGCCGGAGAGCAGAATCCATAGCGGCAATGCGCAGGCTCACTCAAGAGTTTTTGAACGTAATCTAATGGGGACTCGACAGTAGACCCGACAGCCAAAGCGAGGTTACATGGCCCAATACGATTATGATCTCTTTACCATTGGCGCTGGCTCGGGCGGCGTGCGTGCCAGCCGCATGTCGGCGTCGTTCGGAGCGAAGGTTGCGGTTGCCGAAGAGCGGTATCTCGGCGGCACCTGTGTCAACGTCGGTTGTATTCCCAAGAAACTCTTGGTTTATGCCTCACATTATGGCGAGGATTTTGCCGATGCCGCGGGGTTCGGATGGACAGCGGACCGCGCTCGCTTCGATTGGGCCCGCCTCATTGAAAACAAGAACCAAGAGATACAGCGGCTCAATGACGTCTACCGCAAGCTTCTCGGCGATGCCGGGGTGGAAATTATCGAAGGCCGCGCTCAAGTTATAGATCCGCATACGGTAAGCATCAACGGCAAGGAATTCACGGCGAGATACATACTCGTCGCCGTAGGCAGCTGGCCGGTCGTGCCGATGATCCCTGGCGCGGAGCTCGCAATCACTTCAAACGAGGCTTTTTATCTGTCATCGCTGCCGGAGCGGGTTATCATCGTCGGCGGCGGCTATATCGGCGTCGAGTTCGCAGGCATCTTTCACGGCCTTGGAGCTCAAACGACGCAGCTCTACCGCGGGGAGCTATTCTTGCGCGGCTTTGACGTGGACATTCGTTCGACGCTCGCGGAGGAGATGGTCAAGCGGGGCATAGACCTCCGCTTCAACACCGATATCACCAAGATCGCCAAAACCAATGGTGCACTCACCGCCGCCTTGACCGACGGCAGTGTGCTTGAGGCGGACCAAATTCTTTACGCAACCGGGCGCGAATCAAAAACGCCGGATCTAGGATTGGAAAAAGCGGGTGTGAAGCTCAAGTACAACGGTGCGGTGATCGTCGATGACTACTCCAAATCGAGTGTCGACAGCATCTATGCTATCGGCGACTGTACGGATCGGGTGATGTTGACACCCGTCGCGATTGCCGAGGGCATGGCGCTGGCAAACACCTTGTTCAATAACAAGCCCACCCGGCCCAGGTATGAAAACGTGCCCACTGCGGTTTTCAGCACGCCCAACTGCGCCACAGTAGGTCTCACCGAACAGCAAGCGCGCCAGCGAAACTACGGCGTCGATATTTATCGGACCTCGTTTAAACCGCTGAGGCACACGCTTACCGGACGTGACGAGCGGACGATGATGAAGCTTGTCGTCGATCAGCCGACCGATCGTGTTTTGGGTTGCCACATGGTAGGGCCTGACGCAGGGGAAGTTATTCAAGGCCTTGCCGTCGCGCTTAACTGCGGCGCAACGAAAGCCGAGTTCGACGCGACCATCGGGGTTCATCCCACCGCCGCAGAGGAGTTCGTGACAATGCGCACCAAGCTCCCGCCGCGCGACTGATTTAGCGGGTACCGTTCAAATAGTTCGAAGCGCTCCAACCCTTACGTTTCCACGCCGCGATACGTTGCCCATTCAATTTACAGTTTCATGAACATATTAAAGGCGTAAACGGTCTCAACCGCTTCATCGTATCAGGCGACTTTGCCTGCTTGATTCAGAGTTAGAGTAGTGTTCCCGCCACTTTGGCTGTTTTCGCCCGATGCTGGCGTTTACCTTCCCTAGGAATATCACGGCGTTACTCCTGGCACCCTCGTTGCTCTGGAGCGTTCGCTGCGGTAAAACCACCTATTTCAGGGAGGGTGCTAATGGATCGGGATACTTTCCGCGAGCAGCTTTTGGCTGTAATGGAAGGCAAGGATCACTGGGCATGGCCGGCGTTTACTCATGGTGAGGTGGCAAAGGATCTTCTCCACTTTCACTTCGAGCAGGAATACGCGACTTACGTCCGAGACTTTCCCACTATGGTCGGTTGGGCTTTTGTGCGCTGTCCCATCCCGGAAGTACGGCGGAGTCTAGCGGAGAACCTCTATGAGGAGGAGACGGGCGGCTTGGTCGCCGGAAGCCCTCATCCTGAGTTGTTTCTCGAGTATCCGCGTGGCCTCGGAATGGACCTCAAGCGTTTCGAGAATGTGCAACTGCTCCCAGAAGCGCAGCGTTACCGTGATTTTCTCGACGAAGCTACACAGCGTTACGGTTGGGAGATTGCAGTAACGATCGTTACGATCTTTATTGAAGGTAGCAAGGACGAGCGCTTGGCCATTGATTCGCAAAGCGAGCCGCCTGCGCTCCCGTCGCTCAAAGAACACCCGCTAGTGAAGTATTACGGTCTGTCGCTGGAATACCTAGCCCTCACCCGGGCGCACCGGAAAGTGGAAGGTAACCATCGTAGCGCCGCATGGGCTGCGGTGCTAAACCATGTGGTCCCGCGACGGCGCGGCGCGGTGGTGCGGGTTATGAATGAGGCCCTCGACCATTGGCTTGCCTATCGTGACGCAGTGGCGGCGCTCTGCGGTTTGCGCCGCGAGAGCGTCCCTCTCTCTGACGGCTCCAGGCAAGCAGCGGCGGGGTAATCCGATAAGCGGATCGGGTGCAAGGATCAAGGCCGTTAATCATCCGCGGCACTTTACGGGATTTTGTCGCCTCGATAACTCTTCGCCAGTATTTGAACCGGATTTAAGGGACGAATGCCGATACCCTGTTCGATTTGAATAGCCGCCAATGGACAGTCGGAGCAGGCGGTGTTCGCTTCACCTTCGGCCATTTGCGCAAAAGCGCGCTTTCCCCACTTGAGCGAAGCCTCGAAATTCTCCGTTTTCATTGCCCAGGTGCCGTCGTGGCCGGAGCATTCTTCGACGACTTTGACTTTCGTATCCGGAAGTAGCGAGAGCACGTCGCGAGTCTTGTAACCGATTCCCTGGGCGCGCAGGTGACACGGCATATGATAGTTCACTTGGCCGGCTCCGGTTTTGAATTCTCTATTGAGCTTTCCTTCCGCAGCGAGCCTCGCGAGAAATTCCATCGGG
>DATACQ010000273.1:0-5574 GCA_036258955.1 Binatia bacterium | reverse complement strand
GGCGAATGCTGCCGGTGTCTCTGAAGCGCTGCTGTACAAGCATTTTCCCAGCAAGGAATCGCTGTTCACCGCCATACTCGCGGCGGGGGCTAACGGCGCCTTATCCGCTGTGTTCAAACGTATCATGACTCTGGAGCCGTCCACTTCCACTCTGGTGATTATGGTCCATTTCATGATCTCATATTACGCCCTCGCCGATGCGGCTGACTCGGCTAGTTCCGCAATGAACATCCTACAGGTGCGCAGTCTACTCGCAGACGGAGAGTTCGTCCGATTGAGACACAAGAGATTCGCCCGCGCGTGGATCGCAAAGTTTGATGAATGCTTGGACCGCGCCAGGGACGCGGGAGATGTCAAAGAGGTTCCCGTGCGCCGGGATCTTCGCGTCTGGTTTGTACAACACCTCGCATTCTCATTGATGTTGAACTTGCATCCCAAGACTCCCGCCATCGATTATGATGCTGATCGACAAACCTTAGTAGAACAAGCCACCTGGTTTGCTTTACTTGGGGTCGGCTTTCACGAAGAGGCAATCAGGCGTTATTTCACCCCCGAGGCTCTGGCGCGCTTGGCGCAGTGATTTAGTCCGGAAAATCAGCTGAATATACGTGACGTAAATTCTACGGATATTGGAGGCAAAATGACGTTTCAGAATACCAGGCAGAAGCAGACGATTGAGGATACCGGAAATGCCTTCGACCGAGTGAGCTCGCTGTTCCAAGCGGATACCCTTGCCGCGCAGCAGTATCAGGATACTTACCGAAGAAAAATACCGCAGCAGCCTGAAATCCGCCTCATGCTTGCCGTCCTCGAGGACGCGATCAACTGCTACCAGGACAATGTGTTCGCGACCAATAAGAAGCGCGTCCAGCTTTTCAAAGAAGCAGAGGAGTGGTTTATGAGTGACGACGCAAGCTGGATTTTTTCGTTTGTTTCAGTGTGCTCGATTCTAAACCTAGAACCTGACTACTTCCGTATGGGCGTAAGACGCTGGGCAGCAAAGCAAAAATCAACGCGTAAAAATCTCCCGCGAGATCTTGCCACCCAGGACCGGCTCGTGGCCTAAAAAAATAGCCCTCCCAAGGAGGGGAGGGCTATTTTAGAGGCGCCGTGAGTAACAGTTTTACGGTGTCGGCTTTTGTACGATCTGCTTAAATACGTCCCAGCTCTTCAGTAGGTCCAGGGCGCGCTTGAGCTGCAGGTCCTTGTCGATGGTCTCATCCCCCGTCGGACCCGACGATGGCACCGATTTGTCTTTGGGGGCTTGCTCTCGCTCCTCGGGAGGTACCTTTTGTTGATTGTGAAGGTGTCCAGGTAAGTTTTCTTCCCGTATGCCGCTGGACCGCTTTCCGTCCTCTGTTTTACCCTCCTGCGCGGGCGCGTTATCAATCACGATATCCGGCACAATGCCGGTAGCCTGAATGGAACGGCCTTTGGGAGTGAAGTAGCGCGCCGTTGTCAGCCGAAGCGCGGAGTTATCGTCCAGCGGGAGGATTGTTTGCACCGACCCCTTCCCGAAGGTTTTTGTCCCCAGCACGACAGCTCGCCTGTGGTCTTGCAGAGCTCCGGCGACGATTTCCGATGCGCTGGCACTACCACCGTTGACCAAAACTACAATAGGGAAGTCCAGCCATGAGGTGTTTTTCTGTGAAAAGTACTTTTGCTTCTGCGAGTCGATGCGCCCTTCCGTATAAACGATCAGCCCTGAGTCAAGGAATAGATCTGATATTCTCACCGCCTGCGTCAGGAGTCCGCCCGGATTATTACGCAGGTCCAGCACCAATCCTTTCAGTCCACCCTTAGCCGCCGTCAGCGATTCCAGCGCTTTTTGCACGTCTCGATCGCTGCGTTCTTGAAATTGCGCGAGCCGAATATAGCCATATCCGGGTTCGAGGGTACGGCTCCGGACGCTTTGCACGCGAATCGTGTCCCGCACCAACGAGAAATCGATTAACTCGGGCACGCCTTCGCGCCGAATCGATATGTTGATCTTCGTGCCTTTTAGGCCGCGCATTTTTTTGACCGCATCCACCAGCGTCATATCCTTCGTGAATTCTTCCTCGATTTTGAAGATCATGTCTCCAGGCTTGATCCCGGCTTTGAAGGCCGGGGTGTCTTCAATAGGCGAGACAACGGTTAAAACGCCGGCTTTGATGGTGATTTCGATACCCAGACCACCGAACCGACCCTGGGTATCCATCTGCAAATCTTTATAGTGCTCAGGAGTGAGATAAGCACTGTGGGGGTCAAGTGATGTGAGCATGCCGCTAACGGCCCCATTAACCAGATTTTTCGTATCGACATCCTCGACATAATTTTTCTTGACGATGGAAAGAATATTCGTAAACAGCTCTAAGCTTTCATAGTCCTGCCTCGGCACTGCCGATACACTCGGGACCCATTGTCCCGCGAGGAAAAAACCGATGGCGATACCAGCCACCAGTACGGCGAAAGAAGAACTATGCCTGCCGATCAATCGCATAAATGCACTCCTGAATGTGGGATCTGGTTAAAAGGCATTTAAGTTTACTCGATGATACAAAAAATAGCTATCAACGCAAGGAGTTTGCGGGACTAGGACGGCTCCGCTGCCGGATCGTTTGAGTCGCTAGAGCACCCCTGCGGGCCCGGTCGAAGCACTTGCCGATTAACGCGATCACGCTTTTCTCTGACAAGCGGCAGAGCGAGGTCGTGATTATAGCGGTCTTTCTCCTGCGGCTGGCCTCATACGATAGCCAAAGGAAGACATCGAGCTTCGGCAAATCTATGTCATTAAAATACTTATCGCAACGGCCGATTAAAACCGTCCACCCGACCATCCCGAAGAGCGGCCGGACGCGGCGATCCTGACCCAGCGGATGAACTACCGCTGGCGGCTACCCTGAACAGCCCAAGCGCAGTTCTACTACCGAGATGATTTTGGATGCGCACGCGAACTCCTGCCTTCGACCTTTTTTCGCCCACAAAGTCGAGCCCTGGTGGCTAGCCGTTGACTATGTGCCAGGCGCACGGCTTAGACGCATTAGCTCGTCTCCACGGCAAAGAGCAACTAACGTACCAGTCCGCGCGCTGCGGCCTTCTTTTTGAGAGGGCTAATCAGTTCTCTAATTATACGGGAAATACCGACTTGAGTTGCCGGGGGTAAGCACGAAGCACGGACCCGATGCTCTACCTTCTGCCCGAATACTTTGCGGGCGTTGGGCCGGGAGCACAAATGCCCTAGAGGTCAAGACTAAAGAATTCAAAAGGTCTCAAGGAGGAGCGACTAAGATAGAAATCTCCCTGCTTTACGATTCGAAGTCCTTGAAGGATTCTTTATGAAGGCCGTGCCTGCGCATTTTGCGGTAGAGCGTTTTATTGTCTACCTTCGCTTCCTTAGCGCTCGGGCCGATGCCGCCTTTGTACTTGCTAAGCAATCCTCGCAGATAGTCTTTTTCGCTATTTGCTAGATGCTGCTTGAGCGACATTTCACTGCTGCGGGCTCCGTTCACGAAGTGCATGTCGAGCACGCGCTGGGGCGCCATCGGCAGATCGACCTCCTCCAACACCGTGCCAGTGCATTTGACGATGGCGCGCTCGAGGATATTTTCAAGCTCCCGAATGTTGCCGGGCCAATGATAAGCAAGCATTTGATCCAATACCTTCGAGGAAACCTGCCGAATCTCGCGCTCACGGGCAACCGGATGTCGGCCCAGAATGTAATCGACTAACAAAGGCAAATCCTCGAGTCGCTCGCGCAATGGCGGAAGCTGTACCGGAATAACGTTGATGCGATAGTAGAAATCCTCACGCAATGTGCCACGTGCTAGGCAAAGAGACAAGTCAACGTTAGTGGCGGCAATAACCCGCATATCCACTTTCACCTTACGATTGCCGCCGAGACGCTCGACCTCGCGTTCCTGAAGGACGCGCAGCAGTTTTACCTGCATTGGGGCGGCCATAGTTTCGATTTCGTCCAGGAACAGAGTGCCGCCATCGGCGATTTCTATCTTTCCGGCGCGGCTCTGCACGGCGCCGGTAAAGGCGCCTTTCTCATAGCCGAATAACTCGCTTTCCAACAACGTGTCCGGAAAAGCACCGCAGTTGATCGCCACAAACTGTTTCATCTTCCGGCGGCTTAAGTTGTGAATCGCTCGAGCGACTAGCTCTTTTCCCGTGCCCGTCTCGCCGGTAATCATGACCCCTGAGTCGGTCTCCGCAAGTGACCGGATCAGGTCGAAAACCTTGAGCATTTTCGGGCTCTTGCTTAGTATGTTTTCGAATTTATGCTCATCCTGAACGCGCTCGCGCAACTCGCGTACTTCTTGCAGTAAACGCCTTCTTTCGATTAGCTTTGCGCTGACCAAGCGAATCGCTTCCGGCTGGAATGGCTTAGTGATGTAATCGCTGGCGCCCAGCTTCATCGCCTCCACCGCTTGCTTAATATTGCCGAAGGCGGTGATCAGGATAATGTCGGTGTCGGGAGCTTTCTCGCGGATGTGACGCGCCAATTGAAAGCCATCGATCCCGGGCATTTTTACGTCCGAGACTACGATGGCAAACTTCTCTTGAGCCAGCTTCTCTAGGGCTTCTTCTCCGGAAGCCGCGGTGCTGACCCGATACCCCTCTTGGCGGTAAAAGAGCCCCAGTTGCTCGCGCAGCTGGTCATGATCTTCAACTACGAGCACATTCTCCATTAGCATTGATGACCTTTTAAGACTGTAAGCATCTTCACTTGAACATTTAAGCGCAGTCAGCATCTCGTCTTCGTTCCACAGGAAGTAAGATCGTTACTTCGGTGCCTTCTCCCTGCCGGCTGTGAATTCGTAAGGCACCGCCGTGCAACTCAACAAACCGCGAAGCAACCGTCAGACCCAATCCGTCTCGACCTTTCTTCGTCGTAAAGAACGGCAGAAGAACCTGTTCCTGTTCGCTTGTGCTCATACCGCAGCCATTATCCGTAATCTGCAGTGACACGAGCGATTGAGAATCTTTGCGGTGCAAGCAGCCGACGAAGCGCACGCGGCTCCCCGGGGCGCTCGCCTCTAAGGCGTTCTGCAGGATGTTCCCGAACGCCGCCTCGAGCAAGTATGGTGAACTTAAGACAAATGCCTCGCCCGGGATGGCGTCAAAGTTCGTCTCTAACCGCACGCCGGCGGCTGCGAAGTCGGTGGCCCGGGCCGCGGCGGAGGCCCGCACAATATCCACTAGATGGATTTCCGACACCCATGCCGGAGTTTGATTGCAGTCGGATAAAACGCGCGTGAGTTCAATCGCTTTCTCCAAGCTCTCTTGTAGAACCTCGCTCTCGCGAGACTCAGGCAGAAAGGTATGGAGCGAAGCGATCACAAGATTCAGCAACTGAAACTGATTGCCCAACTTGTGAATAAAACGTGACACTACTTCCTGCTCTAACGCGAGCAGCCTTGAAGTGCCGGAAATCGGCACCAAGCATCCTCGAACAACGATCTCACCGTTTCGCTCGATTTTTCGCAAACTATGGCTAACCCAAACGGGTAATCCGGAAGCCTGCACAAATCTATGAACAAACGAGACTGAACCGGAATTCTCCAGTTCCGCGATCTTTTCCCGGAA